>DAOWOO010000044.1 GCA_030642025.1 Candidatus Zixiibacteriota bacterium
ATAGAGAGGTAAGTACTATTGGTTATCAGTTCTGTCGGTTCTTGTGTCTGCACGGCAGGCGTGTGAACCGATAGTTGCTCGGACAGAATAAGTCTCGTGCTATGTTGATGCGTATCGTCAGTTCACACCGCCGACTTCGTTTATGCCAGAAACTGACGAAACCCGGTAGCCGAATTATGGGATAACCTCATCAGTGTGCCATTTTAGTTATGAAAACAATTAGTTTAATTCTCTGGGTTATCCTGCTTTTTTCGGGAGCATGTGCCGATGACGGTAACGGTGACACCACCTGCAGTTTTTCCGACCGGGTAAAATTATACGCCGATTATCCGACTGACTCCTGCCGCGAGGTTGCCTTAAATAATGAAACGATTGAGCTTCCATATGCCAGGCTGATTTTTAACACCGGCAAACTCTATCTCACCGGTTATATCAGCGGCCGCCCGACCGTGGCCTATTTTCAAGGGGATGGCGAGTTTGAGTATTACCCTCTCGCTAATGTCGAGGCTCAGCAGGTGCGTCGGTTTTATTTTTCCGATTCGGTCTCTTTTGAATTCGATGAAGCCTATATCTCTTTCCCGGAGCAGTCATCTGCGCTGGAAAAGTACTATACTGCCGGGGTAGTAAAAAAAATGCCGTCGCGAGTCAGGGGGATGTCGAAAGCATTAAAGAAAATCCCCGGCTCAAAATTCAAATATAATCTTCCGCTGGATATATACCGGGCAACGGTTGAAAACCGACCCGAATTTCTGTGGATCAATGTCCGTCAGGATAGGCACAGCAGTACAATATATTTATATAACCCGTATGATGAAGAACAGGTATCGCTTTACAAATATGCCGGGAATTTCAGGCAGGCCCAACTGGTGTCGTCGGTGACCGATATGAGCATTGAGAACGCATATGTTTCAGGCGAGACATTTAATGCTTATGCCTATAATATTAATCTCGATATCAATACAACGGGGAAATCAGAGATTGCCTGTACTATAAATATGACGGTTATAAGTGACAGCATGAAACTGGCGAGTTTCGGTTTTCCCGATGAGTTCAAGATTGATTCTATCGGCGGCGATGTAGCCGATTCTCTTTCGTTTATCCATGAAAAGAAGTATTCCGGATTGACTGTCGATTTATCGAGGTTTTTTCATAAGGGGGATACTTTATCAATCACAGTATGGTACCGGGGGAATCTGTTTCGCCAGTATATCGGCTATGGTGTAATTCAGGAATTTCTTACCCGATGGTATCCGTATAACGGTTTTCGCCAGTTGTCCGAATATGGTATTCATTACCGAATCGATGAAGGGCTGACCTTCCTGGCGGTCGGTACGCCGGTTTCGGATTCCACCGCCGGCAGTTATCGTTACCTGGAATATCAATCTCCCGGGCCGGTGGCGTATGTTACTTTCAATTACGGCAAATTCGATACCACTATTGTGACCGGGAATCCGGTGCCAATCACCATTTATTCTTTGCCAATTGATAAATCGGCCGTATTCGGACACGGTGCTCTGAACGATGTGGCCATAGATATCGAAGGTTCGCTTCGGTTTTTCTCGGACTATATTGCGCCATACCCATTTGACGATCTAATAGTCGACGCTATGGCGACCGAGCACGGCCAGGGGTCGCCGGGGATGGTACATTTATCTGAAATTACTTTCCGACGCGATACCGAGGGGCTCGATGATAAATTCCGCGCCCACGAGGTGGCGCATCAATGGTGGGGACATCTGGTTGGCCCGAAGAACTATCATGATCTCTGGCTGTCAGAGGGATTGGCCGAATATTTTGCGGCCATGTACATTGAGCAGTATAAAAAGGACACCGATACATTTCGTGATATCTTGAAGGACTGGAGAAAATATATTCTTCAGCGCGGCCGATTGCACGGTAAAAAATCGGACGGTTACCGCGCCGGGTCAATTTACCTGGGAAGCCGTCTTCTCGGCGAAATGTCTCCCGGTGATTATGAAGCGCTGGTGTATTACAAGGCGGCTTACATGCTTCACATGCTTCGGATGGAATTAAACCTGGATAATGAAGATAATGATATTTTTATGAAATTCATCTCCAGGTTCGCTCGCCGTTATTCGGGAACGCTTGTCACTACCGGGAATTTTATTGAAGCGGCAAGAGAATACATGGGTGACAGAACTGATACTTTTTTCCGGCAGTGGCTTTTTGACTGGCGAATCCCCCGAATAAAAAAGGACTGGAAGCTGGTTGATAACGGGGCAATTGAACTGGAATTTAAAATCACGGATATTGCCCCCGATTTTGAATCCCCTTACCCAATACAATTTGTATATTCCGATGGCACATCTGAATGGCGTTTTTACACCCTTAAAACCGGCGATAACAGGTTTGAATATAAACCGGCCGGCGATCTTGAGATTGAGGCAGTAAGATTTAATCCCAATATGGATATACTTGAGCGATAGTGATTGCCTTTGCTCTAATTCCATAAGTTGACTAATCGTAGTTATTGCAAAGGCTTAAAGATTTTCCCTGACGGGATGTTATAATTGCCGGGCGGAGAGACTATTTGATGTTGCAGATATGGCAGGTGTAAGCATATCGTAACTTTATGCCGTTCCGCCGCTTGTGTTTTTTTAAGGACGGATAGCGTTTTTAACTTTATAAGAGGGGGCAAGTTTTTTACCATTGACTTGCTTCGTTTACCAGCCCGAATGGGTGATACGAGTTAGATATGAAATTTGCCGACTTTGTACATTTACATACGCACAGCCAGTATTCGCTGCTGGATGGCGCCTGCAAGCTCGATAGTGTCATTGCGCTGGCCAAGGAGTACCGGATGCCGGCGCTGGCTATTACCGATCACGGGAATATGTTCGGGGCGGCCGAATTTTACCGCAAGGCTTCGCGCGCCGGGGTAAAGCCTATAATAGGTTGTGAGGCGTATGTGGCGCCCGGTTCAAGACATGACAAGCGGCCCTCAAGTTCCGGACCCGATGGAGGGTTCCATCTGGTTTTGCTGGCCCGGAATCAGGCCGGGTATAAAAACCTGATTAAGTTGTCTTCACTGGCGTACCTGGAGGGTTTCTATCACCGGCCCCGGATTGATAAATCATTGTTGAAAAAGCACGCCGAGGGTCTGATCGCGCTATCGGCCTGCCTGAAAGGGGAGGTGAACTGGCATCTGCTCCGCGGTGATGCGGATAAGGCGCTTATGACGGCCCGCGAGCTGAACGATATTTTCGGCGACGGTAATTTCTTTCTGGAAATGCAGAATCATGGTCTTGAAAAGGAACAGTTGCTGATACCGATGATTGACACTATTCACCGTGAAACCGGGATACCGATTGTCGCCACCAATGACTGCCATTATCTGCATCAAAAAGACGCCGAGGCGCATGATGCCTTGCTCTGTATTCAGACCGGGAAATTTATCTCCGATACCGACCGGATGCGCTACAACACCGACCAGATATATTTCAAAACGCCGGACGAAATGAGAAAGGCTTTTTCCGATTTTCCCGAGGCAATAGAAAACACGATCAAAATCGCCGAACGGTGTAATCTTGAAATTGAAATGGGCAAACTCTACCTGCCGCATTTCCCGATACCGAAACAGTTTGTCGATGCCGATGATTTCCTCCTGAAAATCTGTGAAGAAGGTTTAAAAGAAAGATACGAGAAAATCACCAAAGAGCTTGAGGTCAGACTCGAATATGAACTGGGTGTTATCAAGCAGATGGGATATGCCGGGTATTTTCTGATTGTCAAGGATTTCATAGATTATGCCCGTTCGATAAATGTCCCGGTCGGGCCGGGACGCGGGTCGGCGGCCGGATCACTGGTGTCATACTGTACCGGAATCACTACTATCGACCCGATGAAATATTCTCTTCTGTTCGAGCGCTTTTTAAATCCGGAACGTATCTCGATGCCGGATATAGATATTGATTTCGCCGACCGTGGCCGTGATAAGATCATAGAATATGTGGTCAATAAGTACGGCAAGGATAATGTCTCCCAGATAATCACTTTCGGCACTATGGCTGCGCGGGCGGTGGTGCGGGATGTCGGACGGGTTCTGGGGATGCCGTATTCCGAGATTGACAAGATTGCCAAAATGGTGCCGTTCGCAGTCGATATGACTCTCGAACGCGCCCTGTCCATGAACAAGGACCTCAAGGACCTGTATGATAAAGACGTTCGCATAAAAAAACTTATTGATCTTTCCCGGACGCTTGAGGGACTTTCGCGTCATGCGTCCACTCACGCCGCCGGGGTGGTGATTGCCCCATCGGCCCTGACCGATTTTGTCCCGCTGTTCAAGGGTTCCCGCGATGAGGTGACCACCCAGTTCGACATGAAGATGGTCGAGCAGATCGGCCTGTTGAAAATGGACTTTCTCGGCTTGCGGACCCTGACGGTCATACAGGACTGCCTTGAGATGATCGAAGAAAATCACGGCGATAAAATTGATATTGATAATGTCGACCTTCGCGATAAAAAGGTTTTCAAGCTCTTCTCACGCGGCGATACGATCGGGATTTTCCAGTTTGAATCGGCCGGTATGCGCGACTACATGAGAAAGCTGAAACCGGAGAAATTCGGCGATCTGATCGCCATGAACGCACTGTATCGTCCGGGTCCGCTCGATTCCGGGATGATTGATACTTATATCAAGCGCAAAAACGGTGACGAAAAAATCGCCTACCCGCACCCGAAACTGGAGAAAATACTCAAGGATACCTATGGAGTCATTGTTTTTCAGGAGCAGGTTCTGCAGATAGCCAACTCGCTGGCCGGGTATTCGATGGGCAAGGCCGATATATTGCGTAAGGCGATGGGCAAAAAGCAGGCTGAACTTATGGCCGAGCAGAAGCGGGAATTCCTCGACGGCTGTAAAAAGAACAATATTGATGACAAAATCGCCGCCGATGTTTTTGACCAGATTGAAACCTTCGCCCGTTACGGGTTCAACAAGGCTCATTCCACCTGCTATGCTTTTATCGCCTTCCAGTGCGCCTGGCTTAAGGTACATTACCCGAGGGAATTTATGGCCGCCAGTATGACCTCGGAAATTGACTCATCGGGTCGTATTTATACCCTCATGGAAGAGTGCCGCCGGATGAATATTACTGTTCTACCGCCCGATGTTAACGGATCGGACAAAGCTTTCAGTGTCCGGGATGATAAAATCCGATTCGGGCTTCTCGGTGTTAAAAATGTCGGCGAGGGTGCAGTCGAGGCGATAGTCGAGGCCCGCAACAGGGATGGAAACTTTGAAAGCTTCGCCGATCTGGTCAGCCGTGCCAATTTGAAAAATATCAATCGCCGGGCCATGGAGTCATTAATCATTGCGGGAGCGCTCGATTCACTTCCCGGCTATCGGGCGCAGAAAAAAGAGATTGTCGAGGAGATGCTTGAATTCGGAAATAAGGTAGCATCGTCGGCCGGCACCACTGATCTTTTCGCCTCGGCCGGACAGGAAGTCAAAAGGGTTGAGCCGCCCTATCCGGATATCCCCGACTGGTCGGTATCACGCCGTCTTTCAGGCGAGAAGGAGATGCTTGGTTTTTATGTTTCCGGGCACCCGCTGGACAACTACCGTTCGGAGTTGGGGGCATTCGGAACTGCCGATACCGAGAAAGTGGCCGGGGTCCGTGATGGCCGCGAAGTGCGGCTGGGCGGAATAATATCCAGTCTTAGCCTTAAAACCGACAAGCGCGGCAACCAGATGGCCTTTATCACGGTCGAGGATTTCAAGGGAACGGTGGAGTTGATTGTCTTTTCCGACTGCTTTGAAAAGAGCAAGGCTTATCTGGCCGAGGATCGTATTATTATGCTTACCGGGCGTGTTTCCACGCGTGAAAACGAGAACCCCAAGGTTATTGTTTCGGATATTATCCCACTTGACAGCCTGGCTAAACGCTTTAAATGTCAACTGGTTATAAAAATTGACGAGGATACGCCGGATAAAAAGCTGACCGCCATCCAGAATGCCCTGGCCAAAAACGAAGGGAAAACGCCGGTGATTATTGCCGCCAGGAGAAACGGCGAAGAATATCTTATAAAATCCAACCGGTTTGCTGTCGAACCCAAGGAAAAACTCCTTTTGAGACTTAAAGAGTTGTTGGGCAATTCGTCCGTTTTTTTGGAGCCGTTGGCTCAGGCAAAAAAATAGAACAATTTTCCTCTGATTATGTTATAATACAAGATTAATCGGCAACCTGTCAGACAGAGGCGTTAGTATAATGAAAAAGACACTCGCAGTGATTCTTCTGATTCTCATGGCGGTCTTAAATCTCGCTGCGGCTGATAAGACTGACAAGCAAGAAAATCAAAAAAGGCAGCCGGTCAACACGACCGAAATCAACTGGCTTAAGTATGACGAGGGGCTTGTTCGGGCTGAAAAACTCGGCCGGCCTATTATGGTCTATTTTACCACCTCGTGGTGCGGTTACTGCAAAAAGATGCAGAAAGAGACTTTTGTCAGGCCGGAGGTGATAAAATTCCTGAATGAGAGCTTTGTAAGTATCAAGGTCAATGGTGATTCCAAATATGAGCTTGATGTAAACGGGTATAAAATCACCGAGCGGAATCTGGCACGCGCTGAGTTCCGGGTTTCCGGTTACCCGGCCTTCTGGTTTTTGAAATCCGACGGAGAAAAAATCGGCCCGGCTAAGGGGTACAAGCCGACCCATGCCTTTCTGGACATTACTTATTATGTCAAAGATGAACTGTATGATAGTATTTCATTTGCCGAATATGTAAAAAACGGCGGTTATAAAGTTAATAAATAGTATGCTGCACCGAAGGAGAAAAATGAAACAGATTGTAATTATTGGCATCGCGGTTTTTTCAATGGTTATTGCGGGTTGTTCCAGCGATTCCGACAAAACCGACGGGGGAGGCGCACAGTCATCGTTAACAGCGCAGTCCGGGCCGTCATTTAAAGTCAATGATGTCAGCGGCCGTGTCAGAACATTCGAAGAGTTCAAAGGGACAGGGCCGCTGGTTGTTAACTTCTGGGGAACCTGGTGTCCGCCATGCCGCCGGGAAATACCCGATATGGTTAAAATATACGATGAATATAAAGATAGAGGTCTGAAGATTGTCGGGTTGTCGGTGCGCGATACACCGGATAAGGTAAAGAGGTTTGCTTCCGAATACGGGATTGAGTGGGTACTGCTCATGTCCAACTATGACGCCATGAAATCATTCAAAACCGGGACGGGAATACCAGTCAGCATTTTCTTCGATCGCAACGGCAATGAAGTCAGCCGTTTTGTCGGGGGCCGGTCTTATCGGGATTTCAAGGCTGAAGTGGAGAAGATTATTTAAGCGGGTTTTTCCTATAATAAATTTAAAGGCGACCCTTGGGCCGCCTTTTTTCTGTACTTTTCTGCGGCAAAATAAAAACCGGGCCTATCAAACCCTCGTTGATAAGTCCGGTTATTCAAAGATGCAAGTGCGTGGTGATAAATCCCCGGCAAGGCGTTAAACATCAATTCATCCTGAACTGAAGAACGCCTTTTTAATGCTTTACCCTGCTGTTTGTCCAAAACACGATAAATAGAAATATGTTCCTAAAATATACTATTATTGTCAAATTTTTTGTACCTTCATGGAGTGTCTTATATGTGCGGTGGCCTGAGTGACTTAGGCGTAAGTCGAAATGAAAAAGCGGCGACCGGTCTGGACGCCGCTTTATTGAGTGGTTTATAATATTAACCTATGGCACCTGGCACTCCGGCGGGCAACAAAGTACCGGCTCGCCGAGTGGCTCGACATAGACATTGGAAATTATCAGTAAAATATCGGTCAGGTTGACCTCGGGATCCTCAACTGCCAGGCCGCTTCCGTCCACGTCATAGAGAGCGTTACATCCGTCGGCCGCCGCCGGTTCGCCGACCGGATCAATGTATACATACGAGATGGCGTTGAGAATGTCAGTTAAGTTTACCTGGGTCGATTTGTCGGCGTCGCCGGGAACCCCCCAATCAATACAACAGTTTTCACAAGCATCGCCGATACCATCGCCATCGGTATCCAACTGATCAGGATTATATGTATCGGGGCAATTGTCGCAGATATCGCCGACACCGTCGCCGTCAACGTCGGCCTGATCAGGGTTATAAGTGTCGGGACAGTTGTCGATACCATCGGCAATTCCATCGCCGTCGGAATCGGCCGGGCCAAAGGCCAGCGAACTGAAAGCATAGAT
>DAOWOO010000050.1 GCA_030642025.1 Candidatus Zixiibacteriota bacterium
GCCCATGGCGCCGTTCTGGTGGTGGAAAATGAACCGCTGTTGAGCAATATTCTATCCGATATGCTGAAACGCGAAGGATTTCGTGTGGTTGCAGCCGCTTCAGCCCGCGAGGCCCTGGAGATAATAGATGACAGTAAGGTGGCGCTGATACTATCTGATATCGCCATGCCGGAATTTACCGGGATGGATCTGCTCAGGGTTGTCAAAGCCATTTATCCCTATATGCCGGTGGTATTGATTATCGACCGGGATGAAAAATACTCGCGGCAGGAAATCTATGATGCCGGCGCCGACGCCCTGGTAGCCAAGCCATTCATAAATACTGAAATTCTCAATCGAATAAAGGCCCTGCTGGAATAACGGCCCGCCGGTTTTTCGTTTAATCCAATATTATACTGATATTAAGCCAAATGCGATTTTGTCCGACATTGTTTGTACAACGTTCGTATTAAATGAAAACCGCCAAATTGAGGGCCGGAAGATATTGACGGAAACGAAATTCTTTTGTATATGAGTATATCTGGATATCGGTTATATTCGGGCCGACAGAACAAGAAAAGCGGCAAAAAACCGCTATCTATGGAGTAGGATCGTGGCGAATGTAAATACAAAAAAGGGCGTAATCGGAATCCTGACGGGTGGCGGCGATGTCCCGGGATTGAACCCGGCCATCAGGGCTATCACTATCAGAGCTATCAGAGAAGGGTATCAGGTTCTCGGCATACGCCGGGGCTGGGCCGGAGTACTGGAAATCATCCGCGATAAAGACGCCGACAACAGCAACAATTATCAGATTCTTACCGAGGATATCGTAGACAAAGCGGGCCGAACCGGCGGAACCTTCCTTCACTGTTCGCGGACCCATCCCGGTCATGTGGCCAAGGCGAATGTCCCGAAGCATCTGAGGGATAATTACACTGAAAAAGTGAACGATATGACCAAGGAGGTAATAAAAAACCTCGATTTTCTAGGAATTGATTATCTGATTCCGATAGGCGGCGACGATACTCTTAGCTATGGAGTCAGGCTTTATCAGGAAGGCGTCAAAGTGGTGGCCATGCCAAAAACGATGGATAATGATGTGCCGGGGACCGATTATTGTATCGGTTTCAGCACCTGTGTCACCCGCACCATCATGATGGCCAATAATCTGCGAACCTCGGCAGGATCTCATGAAAGATTTCTGGTTCTGGAGGTGTTCGGGCGTTATGCCGGATTTACCACTATGCTGCCAACCATGGCCGGAGCGGCCAACCGATGTGTTATCCCGGAATACAAATTCAATGTGGAAAGGCTAACCGAGCTGTTAACGATGGATCGTCAGAAAAACCCCAGCAAGTATTCAATCGTGCTGGTATCCGAAGGCGCCATGTTCGAGGGTGGCGAGATGATTTACCAGAACTCCGAAAAAGACGCCTACGGCCACGCCAAGCTGGGCGGTATCGGCGACCTGGTCTCGGCGAAGCTAAAAGAACTTTCGCCCAAATATAACAATGGCGTGCCGATCGAAACAATTACACAAAAACTCGGTTATCTGGTCCGCGGCGGCGACCCCGATGCCGTCGATTCAATTGTCCCAATGGCCTATGGTAACCTAGCCCTCGATCTCATTCTCTCGGGGGTTCACGGACGGCTGGTGGTTTTGAAAAACGGGCGGTACGACAATGTGCCAATCGACGTTGTGACCAGCACCAAAAAATTCGTCAACGTGGAGAAGCATTATAATACCAACCGCCTGCGCCCGATGTACCGCAGTTTTGAGATGCAGCCGCAGTTCATCATGACCAGCGAATGATTCAGACAGATATTCTTTATTAACGGGGAGGCGGTATGATTACCTTCCTGTTTTTTATTGCTCTCATCCTTGCGGCGTCATACTGTAGTTATAGCGGTTCTCAAAAAGATTTTCCGTTAAGATTCAAACGCTGGGGCAGATGAGAATGAGACATCTGCCGCCCACAATTTCGGAAATTGTTTCTGAGAACCAGTATATAATAAAAACATTGAAACACGTGGCTGACGCTTTCGTTTTCTACTTATATAAGTAAATGACCAAGCCTGAGGGAGATATGATGAAACCGAGCACTATAACGGCATCGCTGGGCATTGTCCTGATTGGTATCGGGATATACATAATGATTAGCAGCATCATGGCGGGGTTGATACCGGCCATTATTGGCGCATCACTTTTGTACCTGGCGTTCAGTACGGGGCGAGCGGCCACCCTGGTTTTCGGACATGCTTGCATACTGGTCGGGGCGTATATGATAACCTGGGGCATTCTTCTTCTGCCATATTCTCAGCCGACTATGGCCCATGTTTTCGGGCGTCCGTTGTTCTGGGGTATATTTTCACTGATGGGCGGCATCTGCGCCATATTTCATGGTTTCTGCCGGTGCGTCACCAAACAGGTCGACCAGTTCGAAAACCGGCCCATGGGGAAGTAGACATTACCATATCAAACCGGCCGAAATCTCTTGATTCTACCCCTTTATCGCCCAGCGGACCAGGTCGGCCAGATGGGGCGGTTTGCCCTGCATTAGTATACCGATTCTGAAAATTCGTCCTCCGGCCCAGACGGACAGTATTGAAAAGGCCAGCACACCGGCAAGCCCCATCCATGGTTGCCAGGCGGGAATATCGGTGGGCGTGCTGAGTCTCAGTGTCATTAGAATCGGTGTAAACGGAGGAATCAGCGACATCCATGTTGCGAAATCGGATAATGGTTCTTTTACTACCGGCACTATTATGAATATCGGTATCATTACGGGAAGCATTGCCGGAAAAGTCAGATTCTGAGCATCCTTGGGATCGTTACATACAGCGCCAAGTGCGGCATACGTTGAGCCGAACATGATTATAGCCAGAAGCATGTAAGTGAAAAACCAGGGCAGAACATGGTATGGGATATATTCGTCCATTCCCATATTGGAAAGAAATATCAGGCCGCCAAGTACATATACAAGAGATGCTGTCAGTGATACCCCGGCGCCGCCTATTATTTTCCCGGCCATAAATTCAAAAGGCTTGATCGATGCAAGTAAAACTTCGGCTATTCTCTGTGTTTTTTCTTCCATAACCGCCTGCAAAAGCGGAGCCGCACCCATGAGGATTATGATGAGTAACAGTATGGCTACGGCCAATGGCGGTAATATTATCTCGGCTTTACTGCTTTGCTCGGCATGCTTTATTTCGCCGGTTTCGGAATCGGTTTCAATCAGCCCCATTTTCCTCACATCAAGCCAGGCAATTACTTCCCCGACGGCAGCCGTATCCATCCCGCCCTCAATCATCCTGAGTCGACGCAAATGACTGTTTATCGGCCAGTCAATCCAACCGGGGATTTCGTCCAACGCCGCCCGCTTGGCATGGTAGGTAATCCGTCGGGATATGGAATCACCTTGTTCGGGATGTAATACATCAGCTCCTATTTCAAAATATGCATATAATTCACCGTTTCTGACTCTGTCTGAGAGAATTAATCTCTGCTTGTCGGGTGTTTCCTTATCCGGTTCGACTATTTCTATAATATAGGCCGGTTTTATCTGTTCACCGGTTGTTTCATCAAAAATCTCGTTCGTATTGCGCTCTTCGGCTACTTCCACAAGTTTTTCAGCAACAACGCCGGAGCGGTCAATTACAGCAAGATGCTTGTCGGCGATATCAACCTTGTCTTTAACGAGCACCATGATAATACCGCTGCTGCAAGCCATTAATGGTGCTATTATCAGGCCGATAATGAATCCCTTGGTACGTACTGCCGCCGAAAACTCCCGCCGGGCCAGCCATAATACTTTACGCATGATTGACCTCCTTTGCTTCCGGTCCAGCAATTCTTATAAAGATATCGTGCAGGGATGGCCGGGCGATTTCAAAACTCATCACCTTTATCCGTGACATTATCTCAGCGATGATTTTCTGGGGATCGGCCTCATGTGATATTCTCAATTCCTGCATTCGGCCGAAATCGTTTATCTTTTCCACGCCATCTATATTCTGCATGACATCGCTGCCGCCATCGCCGGTTATCCGTAGAGTATCATGTCCATACTTTTCTTGAATAGACGTGAGCGTCCTGTCGAGAACTTTTTTGCCCTTGAATATCATGAAAATAAAATCACACATCTTTTCGGCCATGCTCATATCATGCGTGCTGAAAATTACGGTCGCCCCTTTATCCCGAAGTTCGAGAATCGCCGATTTTATAATATCGGCGTTAACCGGGTCCAATCCGGTGAACGGCTCATCGAGAATAATAAGCTCCGGTGACGATACTACCGTAGCAATGAACTGAACCTTCTGGCTCATTCCCTTGCTCAATGTCTCAACCTTTTTATTGCCCCAGTCAGCCAAGTCGAGCCGTTCAAGCCAGCGGTCAACTTCGGGGTATATTTCCGACGGTTTTCTCTTGAGTCCACCAAAAAAGCGGAGCATTTCCCGAATCTTCATTTTTCTGTATAAACCGCGCTCTTCGGGGAGATAGCCGATACGATCCGAGCAGGCTCCATATGTTTGTTCGCCGAATACTCGAACAGAGCCCCGGTCCGGGTAGAAGATATTCATAATCATGCGAAGGGTGGTGGTTTTACCCGATCCGTTGGGGCCGATAAAGCCGTAAATTCGGCCTTCTGGAACCTCCAGTGACAGGCTGTCCACCGCAACATGCTCATCGAATGTCTTGGTCACATTTTCTATCTCAACGATGTTCACAAACCGCCTCCGGTTAAATGTGACTTTTATGCTCAATCCGCCCGCATTATACAATCCAGAATATTCAGCCGGGCTGATATTTATCAGCTATACCGATTAAACAAGCCGAATATTCAAAGCATAATGATTAAATTATGGCTTCACCAATACAAAAAGGCCGGTGTCGGTATAAATCGGCCTAGCCGATATTTACTAATTCCGGTATTCCCTTCTGCAAACTATCGGGCAGTTCAGCTTGACTTAACCCGGCGTTATATGCAATATGCCGATAGCTTGTTGACCGGTCAGGGTGGTACAATTGGATAAAATAAATAGTCTTAAGATGTTCTGCTTTGATCATGGTCTCACAGATTACGGGAACGTTTGGGACATCCAGAAAAAACTGGTGGATCTTCGTTTTCGATATACTGGTGCGCCATTTTGCAAATGTTTTTGGCTATGAAGTAGAACTAATTGATAATATCAACATATTTATGGAAAACGCTTAGTCGTAGCAGTCAATGCCGATAACCGATGAAAGCGCCTGAGTGCCCTACTATTTACTGTGGGATTTTGCCTAAATGAAGAACAAAAGACGAGGGAAACATGCAAATAACAGACCCAAAAATTAACGAATACATTATTAACATCATCCAGGAACACGACCCGGTATTCAAGGACATGGAAAAGTATGCGTCCGAAAATCATTTTCCGATTATCGGCCCGATGTGCGGCGTGTTTTTGCGTCAACTGGCCACGCTGATAAAAGCCGAATATATATTCGAGATGGGCTCGGGGTTCGGTTACTCGGCCTGCTGGTTTGCCGGGGGCATGAAAAAGGGCGGCAAAATAATTTGTGCTGAGGGTTCTGAGGATAACAAAATACGGGCTCAGGGATATTTCAAAAGGGCCGGATATGATTCGATGATCGATTTTCATGTCGGCTATGCCCAGGAGATAATTAAAAAGTATGACCGTCCCTTTGATATGATTCTGAACGACGTCGATAAAGAACAGTACCCCGAATGCTTTGACCTGGCCATTCCGCGATTGAGAAAAGGGGGATTGTTTATTACCGATAATGTTCTCTGGAGCGGCAGTGTTCTTGATGATAATCCCGATGAAGCAACGCAGGGAATAATTGAATTCAACAGAAAGCTGTTCTCATCCCGGGATGTACTATCATCGATAATCCCGATACGCGACGGATTGGGAATAGCCGTCAAATTGTAATGATGTAGTAATTATGGCAGTTTACCAGATGGTTCACCGCCTGCAGACTGACTCAAAACTATATTGATTATGATAGACGATTGGTCTGTTTTGACTATTTAGTACTAAAGATAAATTGGCACAGTCTCCGGCGACCTGACCGGACGTGCAAAAAACAAATTCCTCAACTGCTGAAACAAACCCCTGTCCGTTGGCCGAAAATATGGGCGCGGTCCGTGCGGACGATAAAACGGATATTGTCGCCGATTTTGCACCGGCCCGATTCACCAATCGCCGTCATGGAAAAATCGAGATACCTGAATGTCACCAGCGCGCGGTTGCCCAGGTACTCCAGCCCGGTAACGTCGCCTTTGAGTGTACCATCGGGACCGATCAGAATATCCTCCGGGCGGATACCGATAGTAACCTCGGACGAATCATAATCCGACGGTACAAAAGCAATCGAAAGATTGAACGGCTCGATACGGTTATCGCTTATTGTACCATCGATGAGGTTTATTTTCGGCGTTCCGACAAACGAAGCCACAAAAAGATCAGCCGGGTTATTGTAAATATCATTGGCCGTCCCGATCTGCCGGATTTTCCCTGATTCGATAACCACCAGCCGGTCGGCCATGGTCAACGCCTCGGTCTGGTCATGGGTGACGTAGATAGTCGTGGTCGCGAGATTTTTCTGAAGCTCCACCAGCTCCCGGCGCATTTTAGCCCGCAGGTCGGCATCGAGATTGGACAGCGGCTCATCGAGAAGGTATAAATCGGGCTGGCGGATAATCGCCCGTCCCAGCGCCACTCTCTGCCTCTGTCCGCCGGACAACTGCGCCGGACGAGCGGTCAACCGGTCTGACAGGCCGATCATCGAGGCGATATTAAGCACCCGGTTTTTGATTTCTTTTCGGTTCGTCTTGGCAATCTTAAGCGGAAAGGCCAAATTCTGCTCGACAGTCATGTGCGGATACAGCGCATAATTTTGAAATACCAGTGCCACTTTTCGTTTACGAGGCGGGAGCCGGTCAACGCGGGTGGAGCCGATCCAGATTTCCCCGGAATCGGGTTCATCGAGTCCGGCGATAAGACGCAGGAGGGTTGACTTGCCGCACCCCGATGGTCCCAGTATGACCACCAACTCACCATCGTCGGTTTTTAAATTTACATCACTTAAAACCGGCTGTTTATCGAACGACTTATTAAGCCTTATTATATTTATCCGGGGCATATTCTGAATATAGGTTTATTCTTCGTTTACAGCACCGTCTATTATTCGAAATTTTCGGCTGTTTTCCGCCAGCTTTTCCGGCACGGTCGAGGCAGTCGTTAAAAACAATTGCCCGAAACCGCTTAAAGCGTCAGTCACGGCCGCCTGCCGCCGGGCGTCAAGCTCGGCAAAGATTTCATCGAGAAGAAGTATCGGCGTTATATTCCTGACATTTTTAAGGTAGTTAAACACGGCCAGTTTCAACGACACCGCCGCCGTGCGAAGTTCTCCCTGGGAACCGTGTGATCGGGCCGAAAGTTCACCAATGGAAAAATCTATATCATCCCGGTGCGGACCGACCATAGCGGTTTGTATTACTCGCTCCCGCTCATGGTAACGCTTCAGCTTGCGGTAAAACGCTCTTTCAACATCTTCGAGATCCAACTCTTCATCGGGAAGGGTTACTGACGGCAGGTATTTAATGCCAAGCAACTGACCGCCTGACATTTTGTTGTAATACTCCGACGCCGATTCAGCCAGCGCTTGAAGAAATCCGAGACGAGCGAAAGTAACCCGTGAACCATATTTTACCAGAAGTTCATCAAACGAGCACTCGCTGTTTTGGTTGTTCTGTTTCAGAAAGGCGTTTTTCTGAGCTAGGACTTTCTGATAATCGCCCAGGTCGGACAGGTACCTCGCCGAAGCCTGCGACAGATAGATATTTATAAACTCCCGACGTCTGGTCGGGGCTCCAGCCAGGATATATGAATCCTCCGGCCCCGTTAACACAA
>DAOWOO010000065.1 GCA_030642025.1 Candidatus Zixiibacteriota bacterium
TCGAATATGATTATGGCGTCGACACCGTATCCGGCCGCAAAGTCGGCCAGCTCATCATCTGAGAATTCGAGATTCTCCCGGGCGGACAGAAATCCGGCCAGATCGGAAAATTTCTCCTGTACCAGAAGGTCAAAAAATGAATTGGCCTTGATAGCGTTATCCGCCGACAATGCCAGGCTTTCAATAAGAGCCATGCCCTGTTTACGTAATAACTCAAGACTGTCGCTCCGGCTCTTTTGAATACCCAGGTAGGTGAACACAAAAAGCAGTACACCCAGAACGACAAGAATGGAAATAGCAAATGTCAGTCTGGCATAGATTGCCGGACGATCATGTACATTTTCAGGCATGCCGAAAATTAGACTATTTCCGATAGTCAGTCAATTAATTAATCAAAAAATTCAGTTCGTATGGATTTCTCTTGCCGCCGTAGAATCAATCTCGGATCTGTCCTGCGCGGGATGATGAATGGGAACCTTAACCCGGAAAACGGTCGCGCCGTCTTCCGTGCGCTTATAAGCGATTTCACCCTTGTGATTATTGACAACATTCTTACAGGTAATCAAACCCAGTCCGTTTCCCTTTTGCCGCGTCGAAAAACGTTTCGTGAACAGCCGTTCATGGTATTCCTCGGGGATACCGGGGCCGGCATCGGAAATGGTAATGACACACTGACCGCTTGAATCACTCAATGTTGTTTGAATCTTGATTGTTTTATCTCCCTCAAAATCATCAAGAGCCTCGGAGGCATTATTCAGAAGGCTGACCAGGAGAAGCTGCATCTGACCGGCGTCAATTTCGACCAAGGGTACATTATTAGCCAGATGAGTCTCAATCCGAATATTATCGAAACGGTTCTGAGGCTTGATAAAGGCAACCAGGTTTTCAATCAACTGGTTGATATCCTCCTTGTCAAACCGGCTATTCTCATCACTGAAACGGGTCAGGCCCTCAGTAAACCTGGTGATTTTTTCCACTGTGTCGCGCATAATTTCAATTTTGTTGCCGGTCTTTTCATAATTCCCCTTGGCCATGAGAAGCGGTATCAATTCCAGATTACCCTGCAGGATTGCCAGATAGTTGTTAATTTCATGGGCCACCTCACGCGCCATCTTGCCCCGTGAAGCCACACGATCCAACTTAAGGATCATATCCTGATAGCTTTTACTTTCTGAGATATTTTTCAGGAAATAAAGCCGGGCAATCGGATTGGATTTCTCCGGACCGAGAGGCGTATACACCAGAAGAGCCGGAAATGTGTCCGACCCCTGATGAGTGCAAATAATTTCTTTTTCAAAATATCCGCCGTCACTTCCGACGGTTCCGATTTCATCAGGTGACAGGTTTAACAATGATTTGATCGGCTTGCCAAGCATATCGGTCTGGGTAAAGCCAAAATCCTGCGCCGCGGCCAGATTGTAAATTATCACATTGTCATTGAGGTCGGTAACAATTATATCCTCAGGAGAATAGTCAATCAGCGATGTTAAAAATGATTCCGACTCTTTCAGAGATTTGATTGCCTGAACCAGTTCACTGTTGGTATCCGTAAGAAGTTTCTGCTTTTCGGCCAGGTTTTTCGACATCCCGTTAAAAGCCATTATAAGTTTTTTCATATCCGGATCGCGGCAGTCTTCCTCGATAACAAACTGTTCCGCCTCGGCCGTGCGGTCAAATCCCTCGGCCAAACGGGCCAGTGGACGCTTGACACTTTTCTCCAGAAGATGTATCAGCAGAAGCGATATCAAAGCCGAGATCAAGAACAGTAAAAGCAACCGTAAGAATATTGGTCGATGTTATCTGAACGGCGTAACCGACATTTTCACTTTCCGGCTGAATCGTGAAAACCACACTCTCATTATCCTCAGAAAGAGCCGCCAATAGAGGCGGCGCCGGCATAACCGCTTCTTCGGGAGGCGGAAGGGTCACAAACTCGGTGCGTGGCGCCGGCTCCGGAATATATGCCCGCGGCACCAGCTTAATATGTGAGATGAACTCCCGGTCCGTTTTAATTTTATCAATCAGTCCGATAATTTCGGGATCATCAGGAGGAATATCAGGACTGGATGATAACTTTTGGTGCAACTGGTCAGCAATTTGATTGATATCATTTCTGAGATTGTTATAATGCGATGACAGTTTCGAGCCATCCGAATTATAAAAGAGCACTAACGCCAGGGCGGTGAAAATAAAGACTATCTGGATAAGGATAAAACGCGATATGCGATTTAATATCGCTGGTGATTTTATTTCTGTCATGTTTGGCTCCATCCAATCCTATTCAATTAACAATTCGGCGGCTACACATACCGATATCGGCACGATTTGGCAGAATGTTTAGAATGTCCTGGAAGATGAATAAAAACAGGGAGCGGTGGAGGGGGGATACCCGACTCTTTTCGTCAGGTGGCTGGTAATCCAGCACACACCACTCCCTATTATCTCTAACAACTCATAGATAAATTTGTTCTATTAAGATAGAAAAAGCAATTTATGTGCCTATCAAGGGATATAAAAGGGCGTAAATGTCTACTATGGGGATTTCCCCATCCGCTTTAATCACAAGCAGTTCAAAATAGGAAAAATATGAAATATACCGCCCTATGATAAATCATTCATAATACGCATTATATTGCGTACTATATGCACAATGATATAATTACAGGGAATTGAGACGGGTTTTCGCCCGTCTCGACATAAAGGCTGAATCTCCTGCTAAGACTATTTCCTAAGAAGACTTGTCATGCAGTGATTCAATATATTTCTCGGATGCCATAGCCGCAGTTGTCCCATCGCCGACAGCATTGGTAATCTGTCTGACCAGTTGAGCCCGAACATCGCCACAGGCGTAAATACCCTTAACAGAAGTCTGCATATGGCTGTTTGTCAGAATATATCCGCCTGCATCCTTATCGAGCGTCTCGCGAACAATATTGGAATTGGGAACAAAGCCGATAAAGACAAAAATTGCGCCAACATCAAGAATCGATTTTTCACCTGTCTTGACATTTTTAAGACCGAGTGATTTAACCTTGTCATCGCCGTTTACTGTCTCTATTATGGTATCCCATATAAATTCCAATTTGGGATTCCTAAAGGCCCTGTCCTGGATTACTTTCTGCGCCCGAAGCTGGTCGCGCCGGTGGATGATAATTACCTTGCTTCCGAATTTAGTCAGATACATCGCCTCTTCCACAGCGGCATCGCCGCCGCCGGCCATGGCAATAACCTGATCCTTGAAGAAATTGCCATCGCAGATAGCGCAGTATGAAACTCCTTTACCGGTGAATTCCTGCTCGCCCGGAACATTCAGCTTGTTGGGTGAGCCGCCGGTTGACAGAATTACCGCTTTGGCCCGGTAGATGTCGCCGGAAGCAGTGGTTACAATACGGTCATCCCCGTCACAGTAAACCTCGGTGACCTCATCGGAGACAATTTCAAGGCCGAATTTCTTGGCATGCTCGGTCATTTTCATGGCCAGTTCAGATCCGGAGATATGCTCAAAACCGGGGTAATCCTCGACTTCCTCGGTATTGGCAATCTGTCCGCCCGGCATGTACTTTTCGATAAGTACCGTTTTCATATTCGCTCTGGAACCATACAGGCCTGCCGTCAGGCCGCCCGGTCCTCCACCGACTATCACGATATCATATTCTTTCTCAGCCATTTAATTGCCTCATTTATTTTCTGATTTCTTATTCAAATTATATTGGAGAAAACTCAAGATTATCACACCTGTCTGTTATATATAGTAAGAATTTCCGGCTTCAAGCATTATCAGTTGATCGGTCGTCAAAGGTCCCAGTTTCAAAATTCTCTCCCGTATCATTGCTGTTATTCTCACTAACCAAATCGGAATATATATGTTCCCCCTATTTATCTTCAATTTTTTTTTATACGGCCGGGTGTTTTTCTAAATTCAAAGGCGAAAGCTATATTATTCCAAACAGGGTTTCGACAATGCCACCCTTCGATAAATTCCTATCCCCCGGCTATAATAGTCATCAATAGTCGATTTCCTTCTGGGCCATTATTCCCTTTTGATATAAACGTTATTATTGACGAAGGCGTTCGGCCAGGATTTCAATCGGATGCACTACCCTGAAAGTATCACCCATTTCCGTCCTGATTTTCATCTGGCAGGCGGGGCATGATGTCATAAGGTAATCGGCCTCTATTTTTTTATAAGCGTCTTTCTTTTTTTGAAACATCCGTTTAGCTTCCTGAAAATGAGTATAGCCGTATGACCCGGCCTGACCGCAACAACTATCGGCATACAGGGGGTGTATGATTTCAATGCCATCGATATTTGAAAGCATCTTCTCCGGCTCCAGGTGCAGACCGGCGGCGCGTAGATGACAGGGATTATGGTATGTCACCCGAATCGGATCGCCTTCATTAAAAATCGACCAGTCAGGATTGAGACTGTTTAAAAACTGGCTGATGTCATAACATTTGCCGGCAAGTTCCTCCGCGGCTTTTTTATATTTATCATTTTCATCGAAAATATTCGGGTATTCCTTCAGGCGAAGCAGACACGATGCACAGCCGGTAATTACGGCATCGAACCGATTCAATCGGTCGATATTGTATTTAGCTTTTTTTAGCAGGTTATCGCGATGGCCGGCCACTTCCTGAGGCAGGCCGCAGCACTTTTGTTCCGGCATTTTCAGATCGACACCGAGTCGGTCAAAGACAGTAAAAACCGCTTCACCGACACGGGACTCCAGCAGATTGTCGGCACAGCCGTGGAAAAAGGCGATTTGACCGCTCTCACCCAGACGATCGGAAAAACGTTTCCGCAGACTCCTTTGCGCCGGACGGGGCAGGCAGAATGTTTCATCGAGTCCGAAAGCCGGTTTGCCCAGATTGGTGATTATCTCTTTCCCAAAACCTTTATTCATAATTGGATGGAAAACACGGCCCAGTCTGAGTGATAGGTTCAGCAGTTCTTCCTGATCGGTAAAGGCAATCGCCACTTTTGATAAAAACGACGGTTTCTCGGCACGCCATTTCAGTATTTCACCGGCGATATCCACCTCGGCGGGACAAACCGTTGTGCAGTTCTTGCAATTGAGACAGTACGACAGGTGCTTTTTTAAAGCCTCTCGCGGCTCGTCAGATTGGCTTATAATCCTCAGCCAGCCCCGGGGTGAGTAATCCTCCCTTCGGAAGATATCGTACACCGGGCAGTAACCGTTACATTTGCCGCAGGCGGCGCAGTACAGTTTGATCTTTTCATAGTCAATGTTTTCAGTAAAGGCCGATTCGCTCAGGATATTCCCGGGCGATAGAATTCCGCCGGGATCAAGTATCGATTTTATTTCAAGGAAGAGGCTGTATATTTTATCGCCATACTGCCGTTTGACCACCTGCGCCCTGAGACGTCCATCGGCATGTTCGGCGGTAACGGAGCCGCCCAGGGCAATTATCCGATCATAGATAATATCATACAGCCTGACCACCAGGTTAAAGTCCTTTTCGTCATTTAGATCAAAAAGCGGCCGGATATGCAGATTACCATCGCCAATATGCCCGAATATCCCGAAAGTGAGATTATGCAGATTAAAAAGGTCGGTGATGTACTCTATAAATGACGCTACTTCTTCCGGCGGAAGTGAAACATCCTCGATAATCGGGAGTGGCCTTTTGGTCGGGTGATGCCGGTACAGAGTCGGGACAATCGCCCGCCGGGTGCGCCACAGATCGGCAGTTGCTTCGGGATCATCGGCAAATTCTATCGGAGTTAACAGACCCAGCTTCTCGGATAGTATTTCAAAGGCTGGCTTCTTCGATTCAATACCATCATCAAATTCGACCAGAAGCATCGCTCCGGCATCGGGCGGCATATTGTATTTCTCCCGCCCAATCAAAGTCAGGGT
Source organism: Candidatus Zixiibacteriota bacterium (assembly GCA_030642025.1). Taxonomy (GTDB): domain Bacteria; phylum Zixibacteria; class MSB-5A5; order GN15; family PGXB01; genus DAOWOO01. The sequence goes on from DAOWOO010000065.1 coordinate 5,883, forward strand.
CGACCCATCGACAATCTCCAGTCCCGACGGCCCCAGTTCTCGAATCGGGACTGCAGCCTTTCCGGCATAAACCGGACTTTTAAAATAGAGTCGGGTCGTCAGTTTTTCTTTCGGGATTGGCAGAAGACGAAGAGTAGCGGTGGCAATCAGGCCCAGTGTTCCCTCGGAACCGATCAGAAGAGCAGGAAGGTTGAAAACGCCTTTTTCAAGATCATCGACTACCTGCTTGAGATTGTATCCCGATGAGTTTTTCTTGAGTTTCGGCCAGCGTGAATTTATTTGCTCCCGGTTTTTTTCCAGCAGATTCAGTATTTTCTGATATTCGGGATAATCACCGAAAAAGCTATTCGACTCGGCTGAGTGGAGCGGTAGTTTTTTCAATATTATCCGGTGCCCCCGGGCATCGATAATTTCCAGTGTTTCCACGAAATCAGAGGTCAACCCGTACTTGACCGAACGCGGCCCCGAAGCGTTGTTGGCCAGCATACCGCCTATCTGGCAGGTGTCGCCCGATGACGGGTCGGGCGGGAAAAAGAGCCCGTGTTCTTTTAAGGCAAGATTCAATTCATCATAGACTATACCGGCCTCGGTTTTTACCAGTCGGTTTTCGATATCAATGTCCAGAATCTTCCTGAAATCGCTGAAATCAAGAATAAGGCCGTCACCAAGCGCGCCCCCGACCAGTCCGGTTCCGCCCCCGCGCGCGGTTACCGATAGCCCTTTTTTTTGGGCATAAACTACCGCCTCGGAAATATCCTCAATCGACCGAATATGCCTGACTGCTTTCGGCGTGACGGCATAAATGGAGCCGTCTGAAGAATAGGCCTCAAGGGTGGTCGGATCGGAGTTATATTTCATAATCACATCAGCCCGGCTATAATTATCATGGTATAGATATAATATATTTACTACGTCGTAACTATCAAATCACTAAGTATTTCAACGGAAAAGCAACTGAATTTGTGAAATAAATAACATAACTCTATTGACATTCCGGTTCGTCAGTTCTATTATTCCGATGGTGAAATACAGCAGGTAGCCGTACAAAATGCTGAGAAATATGGGCGCAAACCTGCTGTAACCGGAGGAAAGCAGGATGCAATTTACCAAAGCGGAATCATACGGTATACGAGGTGTTATATATCTGGCTGAGCAGGACGACGACCAGATCGTTCCTCTTACTGAAATAGCCAGAGCAGAGGGTGTCCCGGAGAAATTTCTCGCCAAAATCTTCCAACATCTTACCAAGGCGGCTATCATCAAGTCCCACCGGGGCATAAGAGGCGGGTTCCGTCTTGCAAAA
>DAOWOO010000142.1 GCA_030642025.1 Candidatus Zixiibacteriota bacterium
ATATGGATTACTTCCTCGGCTCGCCGGAATATGGTTTAATTGACATGATGTTTCGAGCTAAGATAAATCCGACGGAGGGGTGGATTATAAAAGGCGACTTTCATTATTTCACAGCCGCTGTGGATTACACCGATTTCAATTCTAAGACCACCAGGGATATCGGTATGGAGTTCGACCTGACCGTCGCTACCAAACGTGTGGCCGGTGTCGGAGTTGCCGTCGGCGGCGGTGTCTTCATGCCAAAGGAATCATTTGCAGGGTTTGAAGATCCCGAAACGGCATTCTGGCTGTATACCCAGTTGACAGCCAATTTTAAGTAGGATATAACAAAAAGATATAACGCAGGGAGTCATTATGAAACCAATCGCCATACTGCTGGCAGTAACGATGCTTTTCCTGTTCACCGTTTCGGTTTGTGCCTCTCCGACCGATCCGGCCGCGGCCGGTCGATGTATGACCTGCCACAAAGAAAAAACACCGGGATTGTACAAACAATGGTATGAGTCACAACATGCGTCCCATAAGGTAACATGCATGGACTGTCATGGCGCCGAGAAAGGCGAAGCCGATGCTTTTATGCATGAAGGAGGGCTGATCGCTACTCTGGTTACTCCCAGGGATTGCGGTAAATGCCACACCAGAGAAGCCGAAGAAGTCGGAAGTTCATATCATGCCACGGCCGGTCATATACTTGAGTCGAATGACGCCTACCTGGCCCATGTTGCCGCCGGTGAACCGGTTTCCATACTGGGATGCGAAAGCTGCCATGGGTCAAAAGTGATAATCGATGCCAATTCACCCAACAAACTTTCACGTAAGAGCTGGCCCAATTCCGGTATCGGGCGGCTGAACCCTGACGGTTCCCAGGGATCGTGCAACACCTGCCATACGCGGCATACCTTCTCACAGGCCCAGGCCCGCCAGCCGGAAGCATGCTCCAAATGTCACCTGGGACCGGATCACCCGCAGAAAGAGGTGTACGAAGAGTCGAAGCACGGAAATGCCTATTATACCAATATCAATAAAATGAATCTTGACGACGATGCCTGGGTGGTGGGTATCGACTATTATGAGGCTCCCACCTGCGCCACCTGTCATATGTCGGCGACTCAGAACATGAAGGTAACACATGATGTGGGCGAAAGAATAAGCTGGACTCTGCGTCCGCCGGTTTCCAGGAACAAGGACAATTGGCAGACAAAACGCAAAAGCATGAAGGACGTCTGCAGCGCCTGTCATGGTGCCACCTTCGCCGGCGGGCATTTCTATCAGTTTGATGCCGTGGTTAAGCTGTACAATGAAAAATTTGCCAAACCTGCCGGTCAGATGATGAAAATAATCAAGGAAAACAAGCTTCTGGAGAATCCGGCAGCTTTCAGTAATAAAATCGAGTGGATTTACTGGGAACTGTGGCACCATGAGGGCCGTCGGGCGCGTCATGGTGCGGCCATGATGGGACCGGATTATACCTGGTGGCACGGAATGTATGATGTCGCCCAGCATTTCTATTTCAAGATGCTTCCGGAAGCGCGTAAATTCAAAAACAAGGAACTGGACAACTATATAGATAACCTGCTGGTCAATGATCCGATGCATTCCTGGATGTTGACTGAAACAGCAAAGCTCAAAAAGGATATTCGCTCGGGCAAAATGCAGGAAGTCTATCAAAAATTCTTTGACCAGAATTAGAGGTACGCCGTGTTTGAACGGTACAAAAACTTCATACATGGTGTCTCGGGCAACGCCGCCGGTCTTTGGGGCGTGGTCCTGACGACCACATCGTTTGTCGGATTTATTCTCTTTGAAGTGGCGCGACTTTCCGGGATTCTTACCAATACCTACGTGGGACTGGTTACATATATGCTTTTCCCGGCATTGTTTATTATCGGACTGCTTCTTATATTGATTGGTTGGCGCCGACTGAAGAAGCAATCCGGCAGGACAACCGCCGAGTTGATGAAACAGCGTTTTGGTGACAATCAGACCAAGGCGGCTCTGTTTGGCTCGAAGGTGTTTACCACGATAATCATTCTGACCCTGGTTAATATTCTGTTTATTGTCGCAGCCGGTTCACGGATGATGGCTTTTATGGATGAACCGGTATTCTGCGGTACCGCCTGCCACAGTGTCATGAATCCCGAATGGGTCACCTATCAGGCCTCGCCTCATTCCCGGGTGAAATGTGTGGAGTGTCATGTCGGTGAGGGCGCCGATGCTCTTTTCGACAGCAAGCTCAACGGTCTCTGGCAGATGGTGTCGGTAACATTTGATCTGCTGGAAAGGCCGATCCCGACACCGGTGCATCAGCTTCGACCGGCACGTGAAACCTGCGAAAAATGCCATTGGCCGGACAAATTCTACGGCAGCCGCTTAAAGAGAATAGAGCGCTTTAAAAAAGATGAAGCATCCAGCGTCATGTTCACGACTTTGAATCTCAAGGTTAATGGCGGAAGCCTTTCCCAAAAGGGCGGGATTCACTGGCATGTTGCCGGGGAAAACGAAGTACGCTATGCCTCGGTGGACGACAAACGCAATGAAATGATCTGGGTCGATGTTCGGCAGGATGACGGGAGTTTCCGTCGCTATACCAATAAGACAATAAGTGACGCCGAATCGAATCATGAGGATTCCCGCATTCTTGACTGTGTTGACTGTCATAACCGGGCCACGCATATTTATGAAAATCCCGGATATGCTGTCGATGAAAGAATATCGCGCGGGATTCTCAATCGGTCGCTTCCATATTTGAAACGAGAAGGATTAAAGGCTGTCTCGGCGGATTATCCCGACAAGGAAAGCGCCATGCGGGGGATAGACAATCAGCTCCGGGGGTTTTACCGGAATAATTATCCCGATATTTCAAGAAAACAAGGCGATATAATCGACAGCGCCGTTTTGGTTTTTCAGAGTATTTACAGTCGGAATATTCATCCGGAAATGAATATTGAATGGGGAACCTATGCGAGCCTGATCGGTCATATCGGCGACGGCGGATGTTTCCGGTGTCATAATTCGAATCTTGTCGATGATGCCGGGAACACAATCTCCGATGACTGCACGTTGTGTCATTCGATTCTTGCTTATGGCAGTGAGAGCTCATTCAAATTTATTCAGCCAGCTGACAGCACCGATCCGAATTTTGAGATGCACAAGTATCTTCGTGATGAATTCATAAAATCGGCGGGCCTTTAAAAAGACCCGCCTGATATAAATTTTCAATTGCCTCTTCCCCCACCGGCAAAATTGCGATATATTGGCATCATGGTATATTTGAAGAATATAGCCATTCTCGGTTATGGGCCACAGGGACGCGCCTGGACACAGAATCTTTCAGAATCGGGTTTTAATGTTACAATCGGTCTGCGCTCACAATCAAGACTTCGAAAACTCGCTCGAAAAGATGGGATGAAAAACGTTACTACTTTTGCCCGAGCAGTGAAACAGGCCGATTGCATCGTCTTTGCCTTTCCCGATCATCTGCATGGAAAGATATTCAGAAAGGATATCGAACCGAATCTTCGAGAGGGCGCCACACTGGTTTTTCTAAGTGGGTATTCCATTCATTTTAAAACAATCGAGCCGCCGGACAATTGCGACATAATCCTTCTGGCTCCTTTGGGTCCGGGTGCGGCGGTGAGAGAGAAGTACAATGAGGGTGGGTCAATCGGTTTTTTCCATGCTGTGCACCAAAACGGTTCAGGACAGGCGAAAAAGCGGCTTGAGGAATTAATACAAGGTCTGAAAATCCCCAAAAACGCCCTGATAAAAACGACCTTTGCCGATGAAGCAATCGGTGACCTGTTCGGCGAGCAGGCCATACTCTGCGGCGGATTGACAGGACTTATCAAGGCCGGGTATGATACTCTGATAGATGCCGGGTTGTCATCGGAAAAGGCGTATCTTGAGGTTGCCTATCAGCTTGATCTGATTGTTGACCTGATAAAAAAGCACGGCATCTCCGGCATGTATGACCGGATTTCGGTCGCCGCCCGCTATGGTTCTCTTATAAGCGGGCCGGAGATAATCGATAATAATGTAAGAAGAAATATGAAAAAGGCCCTTGATAATATAACATCCGGCCGGTTTTCCAAAAAACTTGAGAAGCTTGACGATAACAAAATACGCAAGATCAAGAGTGATCTTAAAAGGCTATCATCGCCAAATTTTGAAAGGTCGGTTCATAAGTTTTCGCCTCTGAAGAAGAAGCATTAAGGTCCGGGTGGCCCATCCGATGATCCCGCTACGCGGGATCGAGGTTGGGTTCCCGCTTTCTCTCCCAGTAACAAGATTAAGTGCGCGGCAGATGTCTCATCTGCCCGAGCGTTTCAATTAAGAAGTTGATTCCCATCATTTGACCCTGGAGCAAATGTGGACATTTGCCGCCCACTAATTTAACCCTGGGGTATATCTTTCTTTTCATCGGGAGATATGTGAATATTCGCAGCACATTAAAATTGAACAGAAACACACCCCAAGGGGTGTGCCACCAACATCGTAGCAAGATTGAGCGAGCCCGTTTTTTGTTGATATTTCCCGGCAAATTCTGAAACTTCCCTGATGATAGATAATACAATCAAGAAATAAAACAGGGCGAGTGGTTATGAAAAAAACAGCGGCCGTGACAGGCCTTTTAATTCTTCTTCTATTATTCGTAGCAGTCTTTTACTTCGATATTCTGGGGCTTCAAACCGGCAAGGCGGGACAAATTGCCGAGATAATTTATTATGAGGACACCCGCAACGCATCGCCGAAACTTCTTGAGTATTTATACGACACCGATTCCGATCTGCGCGCCCGCGCGGCTCTGGCTGTGGGTAGAATCGGCAAAATCGGCACTATTGAAAAACTTTTTCCGCTTCTGGATGATACTATCCCCCATGTGGCCGAAACGGCCGCCTTTGCAATAGGTTTGAGTGGTGAAAAGAAACATGCTCACCGGCTTTTGAGAAACTGCGACATATACTCGCCCGATCTTCAAGCGATGAC
>DAOWOO010000087.1 GCA_030642025.1 Candidatus Zixiibacteriota bacterium
AATAAAGCGGCCATAATGGGCACCGTCCTGGTAATCTTCTTTTTTTCCTACGGTCATCTTGAGTCAGCTTTGATCGGCTCCCGGACTGACAGGATATCGTATTTTCTGCCGGTCTGGGTATTTTTGCTTATTCTGAGCCTGGGGTGGATTCTTAAAACCCGAAGGGAATTGACATCTCTGACAAAAGCGCTGAACCTGATCGGGATGCTGCTGGTTGCCGTTCAGATAGTGCAGGCCGGGTATGTGTTGGCCGCGAGACCGGATAATAATCAAATCGTTGCCAAGATTCCGGTTTCAGCGGATTCATCGACAGTACTGCCGGATATATATTATATCATACTCGATGGTTACGCCCGGGCTGATATATTGGATGAGCTTTTTAATTACGACAACTCTGATTTCATTGGATTTTTGAATGACCGCGGCTTTTATGTCGCTGACAGCAGTCACGCCAACTACTGCCAGACTCTTTTATCCCTGACAGCGACACTGAATATGAATTATATCGACCGCCTGGGGAACAATCAATCCGGTCAACAGGACAGGTTTCCCCTGTCACAACGTCTACAAAACAATGCCGTATTCGGGTTTTTGAGAAAGCTCGGATACGAGATTGTCGCCTTTGACGCCGGATACGAATTCACCGATTTGAAAAAGGTCGATAGATATATCTCCTCATCGTGGACAGTCAGCGAGTTCCAAAACATTCTGATCGCCACCACTCCCCTTCCGATACTGCTCGGTGAAGCATTGACACCTTATGACCTGCACCGCCGGAGAATTGAGTTCACTCTTGATAATCTCCCCCGAATTGAAAAAGAAAATTCGCCCGAATTTATTTTTGCGCATATCCTGGCCCCGCATCCTCCGTTTGTTTTCAAAGCCGACGGCCGTCCGACGCAGCCGGATCGGCCATTTTGCATGAAGGACGGATCGCATTACTATGACAACGGCGGTACTCTCGATGAATACCTATCCGGGTATACGGAACAGCTTATATACCTGAATAAACGTATTAAAAAAATAATCGACACCCTTCTTTCCTGTGATCCAGATCGACAGCCAATTATTATCCTGCAGAGCGATCATGGGTCGGGAACAGAATTCAGTTGGGTGGGGTCGGCCGCCACCAATCTCAGAGAGAGATTTTCAATCCTGAATGCTGTTTACCTGCCGGGACGAAGCGATAATATCTTTTATAAGAAAATAAGTCCGGTCAACACCTTCCGCGCCGTTTTCCAAGAGGCCTTCGGCGTCAATCTCAAGTTCCTTGCCGACCTGAGTTTTTACAGTACATGGCAGTACCCGTTTGCCGTAAGCCTGATTACCCGCCCCGACGGCAATCTATATCCCACCCTGCTGGATTACTATCTTTCCCGTACGCCGGGACAGATTGACTACAGACATATCAGTACACCGCGCCGTCCCGGAACGCCATGCGAAACAGGAAACTGTATATTATTTGACTCTGCCGGACTGAAAATCGGCCTCGATAAGATATATCATGCCTCCCGCCTTGAGATCAGTTTGGATCATGATGATAATTACATTCTGCAATTTTATGCCAACAGCATTTTAAATTATGCCGACACAATTGCCTGTAGCCTGAGGTCTGATGGCGGTCTGCGTCTGGATACCCTGGCGCTACCTTCTGAAATCGCCCGGCGGGGATTTAACCGTATCGTAGTGATACCGTATGGTGGGGACGGAATTTACGGAATCGGCCATATAAGGCTGGGTTCTCCCCACGGGAATTAATGACCGAAAATTTTTGAACTATGATTTAACTGAATTTTTCAGTCCCAGATAGTCAGGTAGATAATAAAAGCGGCAATTATGATAAAGGCAATAAAGATCAGAAACAGGCTTAACCTTTTTCCTTCGGCCTTGCCGCCATCAGGAGACAGAGTATCTTTTTCGTCCGGTTGCTTGAGCGTGTCGAGGATTTCTATTTCCCGCTGAAAGGTTGCATCATCCTCGACTGAGACTGTAACGGGAGTAACCCCCTCGCGATCAGCGCTTCCCTCAACCGAGTCCACACGAACGGCAATTACCGTAACATTATCCTGACCCCCATGGTCATTGGCCAGTTGTATAAGAGTATTAACAATACTGTTCACATCCTCGGCACAGTTTTGGGCCGCCGAAAATATTTCATCATCGTCAGCGAAACCGCATAGTCCGTCGGAGCAGAGGATGAATATATCTCCGGGCATGAGTCGGTCGGCGCGAAAATCAACTTCGACTTTTTCACTGATACCGAGGGCGCGGGTAATTACATTCCGGTTCACTGCCTGGGCCGCCTCGATCTCAGTCAGTTTCCCGGCTTTCTGCAATTCTGCGACCCAGGAATGATCGGTGGTCAGCGGCTGCAGCCTCTCCGGTCTCAGACGATAGACACGACTGTCGCCAACATGGGCAACGCAGACCAGATCATCCTCGAACGCCACGGCCGCAACCGTCGTTCCCATACCGGTCAATTCACTTCGGGAACGTGAATGCCGGTACACCGAGCGGTTGGCCAGCCTTATAGATTTGATAAGCAGCGCCCCGCGTAAAGGCAGATCGGCTGGTATAGCCAGGTCGGGGTCGGTATTCAGGGTTTCGGCAAGGTCGGCAAAGCAGTACCGAATAATATCGCAGGCCTCTTTTGACGCCACCTCCCCGGCTTTATGACCACCCATTCCGTCACAGATGACGAACATGTTATTATCGTAATCCAGTACCAGGTAGTCTTCGTTCTGTTCGCGAACCAGCCCGACATCGGTTTTGCCCGCAACGGATAGTTTCAGATTCAATCTTTCTCCGGTCTTTGCACTGTTATAGCAGTTCTCAAAAAGATTTTTCGCTAAAATTCAAACGCTGGGGCAGATGAGACATCTGCGGCCCACATTTCGGAAATTGTTTCTGAGAACCAGTATAGCATCATTTTTAAAAAATAAATCAATTCGATTTCCGCGACAATATAAAAATCTCATAAAACATATTCATAAAAAAAGCCCCGTCTTACGGCGAGGCCTTAATATATTTTGTCGGTTCAACCGGGCTATTTCATCAGTATCATCTTCTTTGAATCGGTGAAAGCCCCGGCCTTGATCTGATAGAAGTAGATTCCACTGGCCAGATTGCTACCATCAAACTCAATATAATATGTGCCGGCTGATTTATCGCCGAGTTCCATTGATTCAACCCTGCGTCCCAGGAGATCATAAACATCAACCCGAACTTCCGAAGCTGTCGGAAGGTCAAATGAGATTGTGGTCGCCGGATTGAACGGATTAGGATAATTCTGATGCAGGTTAAACCCATTCGGGATCAACGGATCATCGTCATCAGGAGTTGCGGTGGTCGAAACATAGGTAGTCGCATATCCCGTCACCATAACAGCCGGATCAAGTCCGGAAATTACGGAATAATCAACCCGGTCGGTACCATCTTGAATTCCCGGGGGGACCAGAACATCGAAATATACTGTTGCCTCCCCCATTGGATCAGCATAAACCAGATCAATCTGCGGGTTGACAATCCAGCTATTCTCCGAGGTTACGCTCACCGAGTAAAAATCCATTGCTTCACCGGTATTCTGCACAGTTATAAAATATCGAATCGTTTCACCGGGATGAGCGTATTGATCCGCCGGCATCTGGTACTCGGCAATCGAGACCATCGCCACGGCGGTAAGGTCCACATTTAACAGACCATAACCGACCCAGATAGGCTCATCGGGACCGATATCATCGGCTAGCCGTCCGTTTATCTTGAAGTTAATTCGCTCGCCAAGTACGGCGCCTTCGTCCTCCGGGGTATCGGTATCATCGTTCATAGCCGGGAGGAAACCGTAATGACCGCTATGAGAGACGGTATCACTGCCGCAGAATGTTCCCTCGGAATCGAAGGCTTCAACAATCGACCCGGCCGGAATCGGCTCGCCGTTGAACGTAGAGGCCGTGCCATAAAAGTCGGTCCATTGAGGAAAAGAGGCCTGTTCGGCCATTACAGGTGTTACCAGTAACAGAGCCAACCCCCCGGCAAACAGTGTCTTAAGTAATGATTTTATCACTTTTTCACCTTCCTTCTCCGGCCGCCGGTTAAGACGGCCGGTTGGGAATATACGATTACTGTTTTACTTCATCAAGACCATTTTACGGGTCTGGGAATACTCATCAGCCTTAATGCTGTAGAAGTATATACCTGAGGCAACCGGCTCGCCGTGAGCATTGGCGCCATTCCAGATTACTTCATTCCGCCCGGCGCTGGCTGTACCGTCAAAGACCGTAGCCACTTTCTTGCCGAGGATATTATACACTTCGAGGGTTACCGGCATGGCCTTTGGAACCGAGAAGGCAATGGTCGTGGTCGGGTTGAACGGGTTCGGGTAATTCTGCGCCAGCGAGAACTCGCCCGGAACCAGTCCGTCACCTTCACTGCTGGTAAGCAAGCTGACTTCCTGTCGGTCGCCCATACCGGTCCAGGTAAACTGTTCACCGGCAGCGACACCATCGATAACCAGTGTAAAGACCTCACCTGTCATCAGGCCGTCCTTCGCCTCGGTGGCCGGGTCATCTCCGTAAATCGGTATCATGCCGAGTGTACCGTCGGTTCTGATCGTTCCGGCGCCCACAGCGCGGCCGTCGGATGTCACGGCAACAACTTCAAAACCGGCTGGTACGATACCACCGTCAAGAACCAGTTGTTGCGCATAAATGTTCATCCACGTCCGGGTGGCCGTCACATGATTCAACTCAACGGCCTTATCGACGGCAAACATCGGCTGTTTGTATATATTAACTTTGGGGCTGTTACCGGGGTAAATCAGGACATCGGCTGTCTGTACTTTAAGCCAGTAACCGAATCCGGGGGCCATATGCTGAAGGGTCCAGTAAAAGTCCTGCAGTTCCGGCCAGTAGGATAACGGACCGTCATCCCAGCCGATAGCAACTATCAGGTTATTTTCGGAAAGAGAACTCAAGGCATGCGGGATTGTATCGATCTCATCCGGCAGATAGGAGACCAGATTCCAGTTCGGTTCCAGGTTGATCGGCGTCGTGGCCGATACCGGAACGCCGGTCACAGACAGAGTCTGTTCTTCACAGCCATCCTTGAGCCTGACCCAGTATCCGTGAAAATGATCCACATTATTGAGGGTCGAAAAGGCCGGAAGATCGGGATAGTAAGACATGCCGCCCTGCTCATATCCGAGAACGACATCGATGCAGTCATAAACGGTACTTAAAACCATATCAATGTGGTCGGTCGGCGTATCGACATTCCAGGAAATCAGGTTCCACTTCGGGTATGCCCGCAGGATGATTTCCTTGTCAATGGTGGTTTCGAGGTCGAGACAGACGGTGGTATCAATGGCGCCGTGCTCCAGCCAGATATTGTTACCGCCCCAAACAGTGGCCGGGTAACCATTCACAAAGAGATCAATAGTATCGCCGGCTATCGCGCCTTCATCGTCGAGGGTGGCAATTTCATCACCATATACGGCCATAACATACTTGCCCGGCTCGGTAACGAAAGAGGTTCCACAATGAGTACCATCGGGATCATAGGCATCGACCACGGACCCTACCGGCAGAGGCACACCGTAATAAGTATTGCTATGACAGGCAAACGTCATCCAGTAAGGTGATCCGAGCGGCTGTTCGACCGGAGTCATTTCAATATCAATCGGGGTTTCACCGAATGATATATCTCTAATCACTACCGGGTAATACCCTTCTTTATAAGCATAGGCGTCAAACGGGAAAATCGCTTCGCTTTCGCAGGCGAATTGCCCATTGACATCGGTAAGGTGCGAAGAAATCAGCGAGCCGCCCGGGAAGTCGTTCCAGAACTCCACCGTAGCGCCCGCTATATCGAAGCCGGTGGAAGCATCGGTGACATTACCGCAAACAAAACCGGCGGCGTCATCAATTAGAATCGTGCCCGGGATATAATCCGGTTCGATGGTATTGGCTTCGGTATCTATGAATGCCAGTCCGCCTGCGGGGGCAATGCTGGTGGTATTTATCGTAACCACGCCCGGTACCGCCGTCTCACTGACATGGAAATGCAGCTTGGCCAGCATGCCGCGGCCCGGCGCAATCGGATCGACAAAAACCGGAATAATATCGATCAGCACTTCACGGTTATCATTATCGATTACAAACAATTTATAGCCGACATAATCAACCAGGGTACCGTCGAAAGTAACATCGGTAAGCTCGACACCGTCGCTATCCCAGGTCAGAGGCAGAGTAATCTCCGCCAGGGCCTCGCTGTTTTTAAACAGCACTCCCAT
>DAOWOO010000205.1 GCA_030642025.1 Candidatus Zixiibacteriota bacterium
CGCCATTTACAAACTGCATTATAAGCAGGTAGATGATGGCTCCGGCAAGAACGAATAAAAGATATAATGGGACAATCTCTCCCCGGTCGGCAAGCATTTCGAATATAACTGTCATATCCCAGCGTAAAAGAAGCGAGTTAGACATATCAGATTGTGAAAGGCGGGAATCCAGAATTAAGAACATGGGGATAACAAGCAGAACCGCCATGAAGGCTTTCAACAGGTAAAGATACAGCCAGAGCCGGTAACCATTTAAAAGCAGTTTAAATTGCCTGAAAACCATTGCCATCACCACCCCCCTAAATTGCTCAGCAATGATTCGATCAAGAATATCATGCCCGACGATATCCGCAACGCGGGACGACTGTCGGTATCGGCAAGTATCGAGTTGTTTATCAAATCGGAATCGACGGAAATAACCCGGTCGGGATCAATGATTACTTTGCTTACCGGCGATGGAAGCACTTTTGTAATTATTTCGGAATGATACTCTGGATTCCAGTCAAAATCAAGAGTATCGCCATTGTGTAGAATCAGCCGGTATTTCACCGGCCAATCCGGCAACCCGGTTCTTTCGAGTTTGAAAGTAACCTCGTATGAGACCGAATCGGCCCGGGCATTGCTCAGCGATATGACGGAGTAGTCAATCTCAGTAGGGTTGTTTAAAAGCGTTGTCAGAGCATCGGATATATCGGCCCCGCCGACTTCGTCGGCCAAGCTGACAAACTCCTCATAGTCGGCATATCTAAAACGGTTACGCTCAAAGTACTTTCGCCAGAAAACTACCGAAAGTGAATCACCCAGCATATTATCGAACGTCTCCAGAACCAGCACTCCACAGGCGTCGATAGTGCTGGTATATTCCGCCTTGGAACCGAATGAGTCGGCCGGGCGGTTGACAATACCTTTTCCGGCGCTGAAACGGGCGGTGGCCCGAAGATAATCCTCATACGACAGCTCCAGCCCCGCAAATTCAAAGACACCCGTGTCATCTCCCCAAATGAGTTCGATAATTTCTTTTGCAAAGAATCCGGCGACCGACCGGTTCAGCCAAGGAATCCGTGTCTGATCGGAGGCCACCACACCGTAGAACCACTGGTTGACAATTGTACGGACTGCCGTTGCTTCATACATATTCGAAGCCATCACTCCACCGCGCGGCGAAAACAGGGCCGCCACGGCAGGAAATTCAAAGCCGTCCATAACGGGACTGGTAACAAGGGTAATATTCAGATATGGGTAGGCATAAGGCCCAACATTATCATTCATATATTCAAAGGCAGTTTTAACTGTCGGTCGGATTCGGTTGACGATCACTTTTTCATAGGAACGGTAATAATACTTTAATATGGTTCCCCCGACATTAACTGAATCCTCCTGATACTCCGGCGAAAGCGCCATGGCGAATTCATGGGCCGGACCGAAAGTGTATCGGCGGGTCACGATACCATCCTGAGTGACGGTCTCAACCGGCGGTACCGGAGATACAACGATTAAGTTTTCCGGCACGGAAAAGGAAATATCGAAAATATGGAAGTCCCCGGTCAGTTCCGCAAAGGCGCCGTAATCGGGATTGTACCATTTGCAATCGCGTCGAATCGCCGGTGTTGGAAACCACCCGCTGAGAAGATATTCCTGATCAATATAGGATAGTTTGTATCCGAGTTCGGGTATGGTCGTCGTGAAATACAAACGAACCGTTTTCCCGTCAAACGATTCGAATTCTCCGCCGGCGATTACGGCCGTTGTCAGATTAATTTCAAGATTGTCTCCAACATTTGCATTATTTATGAAAGCCGAGTCAATAGCTATCTGTCCCCATCTATGCATACGCGACAGGTAATCTGCCAAATCAGGCCTGCTTTTCATAAATGGCGTATCTTTCGATGAATAAATATTGGCGAAAAGCTGAAACTCAACCGTCGTTAAATTGCAATCATCGGGGATACGGTATTCGACCAGCCCCTTAATGCGATGTCTGGATGTATCCAGTGCGGCCGTTACCCGCAACGTGTCGAATGCTTCCGAAGAGACGCACAGGAGACATAAAAACAATACCGTTCCGGTTAGTGATTTATAAAACATCATTGACCAGAGAACCGATTCCCTCGATTCTGATCTCCACCCTGTCGCCGGTTTGTATCGGGCCGATTCCCTTCGGGGTTCCCGTAGATATCAAATCGCCCGGATAGAGAGTCATCACCTTGGATATGTAACTGATCAATTCCGGTATCGAAAATATCATCATTGATGTCTGAATCGATTGCCTGAGCTCGCCGTTTAAATAGCTCTCCAGAAGAAGATCGTCGTAGTTCAATCGGTCAACCACCCAGGGGCCGACCGGACAGAAAGTATCAAACCCCTTGGCGCGTGTCCACTGGTGATCTTTTTTCTGCAGATCGCGGGCCGTGACATCATTGACACAGGTAAGACCGAATATATAATCCTCGGCCTCAACTACGGCAACATTGCGGCATTCCCGGCCAATCACCACGCCCAATTCACCTTCATAGTCCACCCGTTCGGAAACCTCGGGACGTTCGATTTTCGCCCCCGGCCCGATTAAAGCCGATGGCGGCTTCATAAACAGTAACGGTTCCTCCGGGGGCTCATCGGCGGTGGCCGATTCCTTGACATGTTCTTTATAATTCAACCCCACACAGATAATTTTGGTCGGCTCAACCGGGGCCAGAAGCCTGATCGTTCCGGGCTCGTAGAATTTGCCGTCCCGTTCGTATCCTCCGGCCGGGTTACCGTCGATACCAACAATCTTTCCGTCCTCGAAAATCCCCCAGCCGGTACCTTCGGGTGATTGGAATTTTATATATCTTTCCATTAGTTTTTCTGCAACTCCTTTACATGATGATACAGAGATCGAGCGTTGGCCGTCGGGTTGTACCCGCCTTCAAACAAAGATAATATCCGTCCACCGCAATGAGTATCAGCCGTCTTGACAAGAAAAGATGTCATCGCTCCGAATGCCTTATCCGAAACATTCATTCCGCCCAGCGGGTCGTCCCGATGCGCATCAAAACCGGCCCCGATAATAATAAACTCCGGCCGGTAATCGTTTAATGCCGGAATAATTTGTTTCTCGAAAGCTGTCAAATATACATCATCACCGGTTCCGGCGGGTAATGGAATATTTAGAGTATACCCTTCCCCATCACCTTCTCCCCGCTCGGAGGTTGCACCTGATCCGGGATAAAACGGGAAGCGATGAAGCGATATATACAACACATCATTCCGTGAATAAAATATACGCTGGGTGCCGTTGCCGTGATGAACATCCCAGTCAATTATGGCCACGCGCTTCAGTCCGTGATTATAAACAAGATTTTCAGCCGCGACAGCGGTATTGTTAATCACGCAAAAACCCATCCCACAGTTATACTCGGCATGATGTCCCGGCGGCCGTCCTGCCAGAAATATGCGTCGGTAATCACCTTTCATTATCGCATTAACGGCATATACAGCCGCTGAGGCGGTTTCCATGGCAGCCTCAAAACTGGTTTCAGATAAATATGTGTCCGGGTCAATGAAACCTCCCCCGCTTGAAGCGATACTCTCAGCCCGGTGAAGATAATCTTTGTCGTGCACCCGGTATATGCAGTTATCATCAACCGGCTCCGGGGAAAGCACGGTAATACTATCAGCCAGTTCTGATTTTAATAATTCATCGACGGCGTGGCTCATTCTCTCGGCCGATTCCGGATGACCGGGAGGCGCCGGATGCCTGTCTTTCTGAAAAAGTGTTATAAGTCCTATATTCATTAAGTTTAAGTAATATATCGGAAGGCATATTGTCAAGAAACGAGAAATCAGACCTCAGCCTTTTTCCAGTTACCCCGCCTGAACCATATAAGGAGAATTATTGCCTTGAAAAACGAAGTTATGGTCAGCGACCACCAGACGCCGTTTATCCCGATATCCATCGTATAGCATAACAGCCAGGCCAGTGGCAGGCGAGATATCGAGCCGATAGCCGAAACCACCATCGGCGGCACAGTGTTCCCCGCCCCGGAAAAGGCTCCTTCAAGGACAATTTCTATCCCCATAAATATCTGCGACAGGCCCAGTATAATCAGATAATCAACGGCAATTTTTATCACTTCCTGATCATTAGAGAAAACCCCGGCTATTATTTCTGGAATCGTAATAA
>DAOWOO010000401.1 GCA_030642025.1 Candidatus Zixiibacteriota bacterium
ATTCCGGCTCCAAAGACAGCGTGTCGGTATTTATCAGAGAGCTGAAAAGGATTCGATTGCAGGTTGATTCCACCGGACAAAATATCATAGGGGGCTATATCCTGAAGCTTGAATCTTTCTATAAATAGAACTTTTTCTCGGATAATCCGTATTCAATTCACAGAGTAACTTCCTCAAGTAAAGGAGGGATGTATGCAAAATAAATTGTATCGTTCCAATGTGGATATTAAGATAGCCGGTGTTTGCGGAGGGTACGGCGAGTATTTCCGGATTGACCCGACCTTTCTTCGGATTGCCGCGGTGCTTTTGATATTCGCCGATGGTATCGGCGTTATCGCCTATATTATTTCATGGATTGCCATGCCCAAGCGGCCGCTGGCGTTCGATGATACCGGTGTCCCCCTGCGGCAGGAGACGCCTGAAGGCGAAGTAACCTATTCGTCCTCAGGCAAATATCTTCCCGGGCTGATTCTGGTGGCAATTGGCGCTGTTTTCCTGGTCAACAATCTCTGGTGGTGGTTCGATTTCGGTGATCTCTGGCCGATTCTCCTGATTGCCGTCGGTGTATTCCTGCTGTTCAGAATGAATGGTCGATCTGAAAATGAGCAAAAGCAATCCAATCCCGAGGAGGCCCACCATGACGCCCGCTAGATTCCGCTGGGGACTGCTTCTGATTACAATCGGCGTGATGCTCCTTCTGAATAACACCGACCATCTGGATTGGGAGTACTGGATTGATCTGTTACAGTGGTGGCCGCTAATTCTGATTGCCATCGGTATTGAAAAGATATTCCTGCATTCACGCTTGAGGTTCATATCGTACCTGTCGCCCCTGATTCTCGTGGCGGCTATGGTCTATGTTGCCTTTAATACCGGCGTGGGTTATGAGCGTGGCGATTTCTTTTCATCGTATCGCTGGAGTCAGGAATTAGGTTCCGATATTTCTCGCACCGAAGCCGTGATTAAACATGGGGAATCCGATCTTTATCTGAAATCGGGGAATATTGATAAAATTTCGGCCCGCATTAACAGATTTACCAGAAAACCGCGAATAGACTATTCCGAATCAGGCGAGACAGCCTCGCTGTTTATTGAGGGGCGTTCGCGTTATCTCGGGGGGGCGATAGTCATTTCACGGCGGCATTATAACCGCCGCTGGAATGTCACCTTTGCCAGGGATGTGACGCTGAGCCTTAACTGTATCGGCGAGGATAGCGATGTCAATCTGAATCTGGCCAAAATCCCGGTGGAGGATATCAGGGTTGAAAACGATGACGGCGATATCAATATCAGGATTGGAGATAAATGCGAGGATGTGCATCTAACGATAAGAGGGGACGATGCCCGGCTCCAACTCGATGTTCCCGAAAACTGCGGCATAAAAGTTACCGGGGGCGAATTTGCCGGCTACTTTGAGGCCATCGGGATGTCCCGAGACGGGCATTATTTTATTACCGACGGCTTTGATGCCGCGTCGATCCGGCTGACGATGAATATTGATGGAGAACTGCGACATCTGTCAATTAACCGGTACTGAATCCGGTTTAACTATATAGCGCTCGGGCCGCCTTGTACTGGCGGCCTTTTTTTATTGCGGTTTTCATGGGAAGTGTCTATAATATACCTGATAATCACCAAAGTGAATTATAGGTATGAGAATACTGTTATCATTTATGTTGCTGGCGGCACTGGTCGGATGTGTCGGCGATAGTAAAGAAAACATCGACTGGGTCGGCGGATCGACACTCAGAATCGGCACCGATGCCACCTATCCGCCGTTTGAGATGGTCAATATCAAAAGCGGCCGACCGGAGGGGTTTGATATTGATATTATCAATGCCGTCTGCCGGATGAACGATTGGATTCCGGAGTTGATTGTGACCCCATTTGATGGCATGATCTCCGGGTTGAAAAGCGATAAATATAATTGTGTCATCTCGGCCATGTCGATCACACCGCAGCGCTCGGCAATTGTGGCCTTTTCCGACCCGTATTACCTGGCCGGGCAGGTAATCGCCGTTTCCCCCGACGACAGCCTGATAAGATCGGTCGATGATCTGCGTGGCCGCAAGGTGGGGGTACAACTGGGAACCACCGGGGAGCGGATGGCCAAGTCGCTTGAAGGGGTAACGGTCTTCTCATTTGATAATATCGGGGCGGCCTTTATAGATATGGAAAACGGCCACATTGACGCCGTCTTAAATGACCTTCCGACCACTCGTGAATATATTAAACGCCGCGGACGGGCCAGGATTGTCGGCGAACTTCTAACGGAGGAACATTATGGGATTGCCGTCCGCAAGGGCAATACCATTCTTTTATCAAAAATCAACGAAGCCCTGGATTCCATCCGCAAAAGC
>DAOWOO010000433.1 GCA_030642025.1 Candidatus Zixiibacteriota bacterium
GATGAAGTTGTATTAAACGGCAAGAGAGTAATCATGATCGGGTCGAATAATTATCTCGGCCTGACCAATGACCCGAGAGTCATAGAGGCTGCCACCGAGGCGACCCGAAAATACGGCTCCGGATGCACCGGTTCGCGATTTCTTAACGGTACCCTGGATTTGCATATAGAGCTTGAAGAACGCCTGGCCAAATATTTCAAGCGTGAAGCGGCTCTGATTTTTTCCACCGGATTCCAGACTAATCTGGGAACGATCTCCTGCCTGGTTCAGAAAGGCGACACCCTGGTAATCGACCGCTCCGACCATGCGTCCATTGTTGACGCGTGCCGTTTATCGTTCGGCAAGGTGCGGAAATTTGCCCACAATGATATGAACGATCTGGAACGGGTGGTGCGCGACGTCCGCGAAAACAACGGCAAGGGTGGCATATTAATAGTCGTCGATGGTGTCTTTTCGATGGAAGGTGATATCGTTAATCTCCCGGAACTGGTTAAAGTAGCTGAGAAATACGGCGCCCGGGTGATGGTTGACGACGCCCACGCGGTGGGCGTCCTCGGCAAGGGCGGCCGCGGCACCGCCGAGCATTTTGACCTGATTGACGAGGTTGATATCACAATGGGGACCTTCTCCAAGTCGTTTGCTTCACTGGGCGGATTTATTGTCGCGGATCGAGATGTAATTAACTTTGTTCAGCATTTTTCCCGCGAGTTAATTTTCTCGGCGTCGATTCCTCCGGCCTCCACGGCGGCAGTGCTGACCGTGCTTGAAATAATCGAAAAAGAACCGGAGCGAAGGGAAAATCTTTGGAAAAACGCCCGGAAGATACTCGACGGTTTCAAGGCGCTCGGATTCGATACGGGCACCTCGGAAACACCGGTAATACCGGTCCTGATCGGCGATGATATGGATACTTTCCGCTTCTGGAAGGAACTGTTTGACAACGGCATTTTTGCCAACCCGATTGTAGCTCCGGCTGTCACTCCGGGAATGGCCCTAATGAGAACATCATATACGGCCACACATTCCGATGAACAGCTCGATCGGGTTCTGGAAGTATTCGAGAAAATCGGCAAAAAAATGGGCGTCATCTGACATACATCATGCCCGGCGACATTGAAATCATTGAAGTAAATTCATCAAAATTGCAACATGAGTTTATCATGATGCCATACCGGATGTACCGGAATGAACCACTTTATGTCCCACCGTTAATATCCGAGCGCAAGGAATTCTTTGACAAAAAGAAAAACCCTTTCTACCGGGGAGCCAAAACGAAACTGTTCCTGGCCCGAAAAGACGGTGAATATGTCGGACGAATAGCCACCTGCATCAATTATACCCATAACGAATTCCATAGCGAGAGTGTCGGCTTTTTCGGTTTCTTTGAGTCGGTCGATGACTACGAGGTTGCCTTGAAGCTTCTCAAGGTCGCCATGATTACGCTCAAATCCGAGGGGATGGAGAAGATGCGCGGCCCGATGAGTTTTTCCACCAACCACGAGATCGGATTTCTAATTGACGGTTTCGATTCGCCTCCGACCGTGATGATGCCGTATAATTACCCATACCTTCCCCGCCTGGCTGAGAGATTCGGACTGAAAAAGATTATGGATCTAAACACCTACTATATCACCAGTGATGTACCCATGCCGGAAAGGCAGATCCGACTGGTCGAGAAAATCAAGCAGCGAAATAAAATAAAAATCCGCACCCTTGATATGTCAAAATTCGATGACGAGATTAGGCTTATCAACCGGATATACAACCAAGCATGGGCCAGAAACTGGGGTTTTGTGCCGCTGGCCAATGACGAGTTTACGTATATTGCCAAAGGTCTCAAGGAAATCGTCGATCCCGATTTGGTTCTTATTGCCTTTGTTAATGACGAACCTGCTGGTTTTTCACTGGCAGTACCTGATATCAACAAAGTGCTGATTGGTCTCAAGGGACGGCTGTTCCC
>DAOWOO010000343.1 GCA_030642025.1 Candidatus Zixiibacteriota bacterium
CCTGAATACGGCAAATTTCCGTTACTATTATTTTGGGGCGTGACCGATAAGTCACGCCCCTTCTTCTAACCCTGAATGGAGGGCTCACATGCGACTGTGAGCGCCTTTATTTATTTAAAAAATGTGAAGGGCGGGGACGAACCGGGAGCCGCCCCCGCTGTTTTATTCAGTGGGGTCGAATTCAATACCATTCAAGTTCTCTGACAGCCGGGATTTCCTCTTCCATATCATAGAACAAATCTTCGAGTTCCTCGGCCAGTTCTTCAATCTCCTCCGCCCATTCCTCCAACAACTCAGCTTTGGCTTCAAGCTTTTCCGCCTTTGCCTCCATCTCCCGTTCCAGGTCGTCCTCGTCATAATCTTTTGAAAGCATTTTGAACACGCATCCCAGGGCGCTGAATCCCAGCTTCGCGCCTTCCCAGCCGATACTGGCGCCCGCGAAACCGATATCTTTGGCTCCCTCGATGACAAGCATAAAGCCATCATGGTAATCTTTGACAAGTTTCCGCTGATCATCGTTGAGCCTGATTTTTTGGCCATTTACAAACAACTCGTAATCCTCGGTAATTTCAATTACGCCGTCGTAACCGCCCCGCCCTTCCAGGATTATGGTGCCGTCATCAATATCAATATCAACACTTTTGAGATGATGGCTGTGAACGATAGTGGTGCCATAATGGCCATGACTTCTTTTTGACTTAAATTTCCGGCTGGTTTCTGTGGCAAATAATGAAGAGAAGGCAAACATCGCCACGAGCAGATAAATAACGGTTTTCTTCATCCCGCCTCCCGATTCTCATTAACGGTATCTGAAATATATGACGGGCTTGATCGGAAAATGTTTCGTCTGCAGACATTTTTTCAAATAATGGTTTGTCGGATTTCCCGAATGATGTTGGAATTATAAAACAAGTATAATGAAGCCAAGTGAAAGATGGTCATTTTGAAAGTATGGCGAGTAAATTTACTTCGCTGATAATTTCCACGCCCAGTTTTTTGGCCTTATCGAGTTTGCTTCCGGCATTTTCTCCGGCCAGAAGATAATCGGTCTTTGATGATACCGAGGATGCCACCCTGCCGTCGGCTTTCTCAATCATGTTTTTAAAATGTCCTCGCGGTTTTGAAAGGGTGCCGGTGATGACAAACGTCTTGCCGGATATAAAAGTCTCTTTTCGGGTTGATTTATACGAAGTAAACGCAACCCCGGCCTTTTTCATCTTGTCGATCATGGTGCGGTTTTCTTCTCGCGAAAAGAAATCGACCACCGAGCGGCCGATAACCGGGCCGATACCGTCGATATCAACCAGTTCATCCTCCATCGCCTGAATCATATGGTCAATGGTGCCGAATCTCTCGGCCAGAAGCCGGGCCGCCGTTACCCCGACACCGAAGATACCCAGGCCGACAATGATATTCGGCAGTTCGCGGGATTTGGATTTGTTAACGGCATCCAGAAGATTTTGGGTGCGTTTGTCGGCCATTAAATCAAGAGGAAGTAATTTCTCTTTAGTGAGACAGTAAATGTCAGCCGGATCATGCACCAGCTTCTGTTCGTAGAGTTGCACGGCCAGTTTGCCGCCGAGACCCTCGATATCCATAGCCTCTTTCGATGCGAAATGATAAATCCGCTCAACTACCTGCGCCGGACAGGCGACATTGATACACCGCCAAGCCGCTTCACCTTCGGGACGAACAGTCTTACTCCCGCATGACGGGCACTTCGACGGCATGATTATCTGTTGTTCCGAACCTTCGCGCCTTTCTTTTATTACGCGAACCACATCGGGGATAACATCACCGGCCCGTTTGACGATCACCGTATCGTTTAATTTGATATCAAGCTCCCTGATTTCGTCTTCATTATGCAACGAAACATTGGATACCATTACACCGCCGACTTTGACCGGCTTCAGCCGGGCTACCGGAGTTATAACACCGGTTCGGCCGACCGAGAAAATAATATCTTCTATTATAGTTTCCGCTTCCTCGGCGGCGAATTTCCATGCTATCGCCCATCTTGGAGCGCGGGAGATTTCACCAAGCATAGCCTGATCTGAAAAGCTGTTGACCTTAATAACCATGCCATCGATTTCATAATTCAGATTTGGCCTGTTTTTATCAAGGGACTTGAATTTTTCAGCAACCTGATCTATTCCGGAAACCAGAGCGAGATGCTCATTAATCCTGAATCCCTCGGACTTTAATAAATTCATGATACTGTACTGGTTTTCCAAATTGTGTAAATCGGTTGCCGAGATTCCGTAGGCATAAAACAGAAGTGGTCTTTCGGATGTGACTTTCGAGTCAAGTTGTCGAAGTGACCCTGCGGCGGCATTGCGAGGATTGGCAAACGGCGCCAGTTCTTTTTCAACCATCCGGGCATTCAGCTTTTCAAAGGCGGATTTGCGCATGATTACCTCACCGCGTATTTCCAGCAGGGGATATTTTTTGGCGGCTTTTTTCGAAAGGGCAAGCGGGATACTCCCGATAGTTTTCAGATTGACCGTGATATTCTCTCCCTTAACCCCATCACCCCGCGTGGAGCCGACGGCAAGGATGCCGTTTTCATAAACCAGCTCGACTGCCAGACCATCGAGTTTTGGCTCAACGACATACTCAATATCACTATCGGTTTCCAGGCCGCTTTTCACCCGGCGGTCGAAATCGGCGAATTCCTCTATGGTGGTGACTTTCTGAAGGGAGAGCATTCGCACCCGGTGGGTTATGCTTTCAAATGCCGCCAGCGGTTCGGCCCCAACCCGCTGTGACGGCGATGACGGTGTTATCAATTCTGGATACTCTTTTTCAATTTGAAGAAGCCGATCAAAC
>DAOWOO010000438.1 GCA_030642025.1 Candidatus Zixiibacteriota bacterium
ACCCATACCGTTATCGAAATCAGGAAGGAAAATGGTCTCGCCCAGCGCCGGGACACTTAGTTGTTTTGTATTGTCGAAATCACCGCCGATGGAATTATACGGGATGGACAATCCGAAATACACGCCGGCGTTTATTATATGCGGGCGCTTGACAACGGCGGAGGCCGATGTGGCAAGAATCAATACTGTTAGTAAGAAAACCGGAAAAAATACTTTTAATGATTTGCCGACCAGTTTCATTAATTACTCCTTAATCTGTAATTAGTTTTTCTCTTATACAATTTATATAGCTGTCTGCTTCAGTATAATCGTGAAAAAAGTTGCGGTCAATCATTATCCGATTTTCTGTGGCCTTTGGATTGTGCCTTTTTTATATTGAATATATGAAATATATAGACTTGCGCTCGGATACCGTCACCCGGCCGTCGAAGGCGATGCGACAGGCAATTGCCTCGGCCGAGGTGGGCGATGATGTTCTCGGCGACGACCCGACTGTAATCAGACTCGAGGAAAAAGTAGCCGCCCTTTTTAACAAAGAGGCTTCGTTATATGTCCCGTCAGGGACGATGGGCAACCAGGTGGCGCTCAAAACAATCTCTCAGCCCGGCTGGGAAATTCTCTGTGAGCGGGAGTGCCATATTATCAATTATGAAACTGCCGGCCCGGCGATTCACTCGCAGCTTCTGGTACATCCTATTGACACCGAACGGGGAGTGATGACGGCCGAGCAGATAGAGGCCAGAATCCGGCCGGATGATATCCACGCGCCCCGGACAAAGATTGTCGCCATCGAGAACACTCATAATCGTCACAGCGGGACGGTTTATCCTCTTGATGAAATTATAAAGATTCGCAAAGTTGCCGACAAGCACAGCCTGTTGATGCATCTCGACGGCGCACGTATCTGGAATGCTTATGCGGCGACCGGTATTCCGCTGGCCGACTGGGCGGCGTCGTTTGATTCGATATCTGTCTGTTTGTCCAAGGGGCTGGGTGCGCCGGTGGGGTCGATGATTATCGGCTCGAAGGATTTTATCACCAGGGCACGGCGTAACCGCAAGCTGTTCGGCGGCGGGATGCGCCAGGCCGGGCTTCTCGCTGCGGCAGCAATATACGCGCTCGATCATAATCTTGAACGTCTGGTCGAGGATCATGCCAATGCTCGGTTTCTGGCCGAAGGATTGAATCGACTCGACGGGCTCAATATCGATCTTACTCATGTGCAGACCAATATTGTTATTGTTGAGATTGCGGGAACCGGGAAAAAGGCGGATGAAGTTCTGGACATATTGAAGCAGAATGGCATTTTGGCAGTACCGTTTGGTGTGACAAAAATCCGCTTTGTGACACATCTCGATGTTACGGAAGATGACTGCCAAAAAGCGGTGGAGATTATTGCAGGGTTGAGGTTGTAGGAATTAATTATGTCAATTGATTATCTAATTGATAATAATGCACTTGTCAATTTATGTAACAGGCCTAGCTATAATGATATCGTAGGTCGTTTATCAGAGCTTTCCGAGAAGAAAACAATAAGCATTCATTTTAATCTTCATACTTTTTGTGAGCAAATTGAAGGTGTCAATGATGAGTACAGTTTTAGGAAAGCACAGCATTATATTCAGCAGGCTGATAAGGTGTGTTCAGGCCATTTTCTTCCGCCAATTGAAATACACTTAAAAAAACAACTTGGTTTAAAGTCTAAAAATGATGTACGAAATGAAGGGAATTTCTGGATAAAAATATTCCACCTGTTTTGTAAATGCAATTCACTATCTGAATTCAATAAATCTTTAGGCCCATTAAAAAGCTACTTAAACAAAGAAAAACAGGAGATTTTAAGTCTTTCCAAAAAAGTAAAGG
>DAOWOO010000013.1 GCA_030642025.1 Candidatus Zixiibacteriota bacterium
CCGGCAATCCCGGCAACCCAGACGATTCTTTTGACGGTTGCACTTAATCCGGGAGTAACCTCCGGCTCAGCGGGAGACGGTTCCTTTTTAGTTTTTTCCGGCGGCTGCCAGCTCCGGTTGTAATGCTTATCCGAGGGGGTTATCCATCGACCGGCTTTAATCCGGGCACGGACGATTATCCAGATCGGCAAAAATGCCAGCAGTATCACTATCAGACGGTCAAGCCAGATTCCCGGCGCCGACGATACAAACAGCGGCATGGACATCCAGACCACATCGTAGGCAAAGTGCATGATAATGGCCGGGAGAAGTCCGCCGCAAAGATATAACAACCCGAAAGCTATCGAGGGGATGAAAAGTTCGATAACCCGGGCGTACGACGGTTGCTGGGGATAGTTGGCATGACCGCCGCCGAAAATCAATGCCTGAAGAATGAAAGCGCCGATTATCCAGAGGTTGCGGTGCCCGTATCTTTTTCCGATCAACGCCGCTCCGGCAATCGGGATAGCCCGGAACATGCACTCCTCCCAGAAACCGGCCTGCAGCGAGGTGGCAATCGGCTGTAACCAGGGAAGATAGGTCGCAAGAATATCCGGTTCAAACAGTACCCCCGACGGTGTCCACCATCCCAGAACACGGGTAGCAAAAATATACAGGGCTATATCAAAGGCAAAAAACAAACCTATAAAGAGGTATCCGCTGACCGTTCTGCCCAGAACAGGCATTGATGCGGCCGTATCCGGCGACCAGAGGTTCCACATTCGGATATGATTGGGAAATGCTTTTCGGGTCAAACTTTCGGCGGCGATGAAGGTAATTGCCAGCATCAGTGAAAAGCCCACAAATATCAGCACCAGCATAAGTATCTGCTGAAGTAAAAACCCCTGCGCCGAAAGAGCGGTGTCGTAATTCATCCAGGCCAATGGCCACTGATTGATTCCGGCCAGAAGCTGTACAAAGGCAATGAATATTCCCCAGTACAACGCCTTGCGCCAGAGAATCCAGCGTTGCCGAATCAGGAAAAAGACTCCTATAACGCATCCGCCGAGAATATAAAACACCACGATACCGACCGTCGCGACCGTTGCGATAGTGTTATTGGCCGAGCGCATTTCATCATATCGCCTCGAAAACGCTTCGGGGATATTTATAAAATGTACGAGTGAGGTCAGTCTATCGCCACCAACCACAAGCCGCAGGCGATAATGTCCCTCGCCTATTTGTATATCCGGGCGTTCATATACCAGGGTGTGATCTATTCGACCACCCGGACGCACTTCCTGTGACTGCTCAATCAGTTCATAGGCGGCAAAATCAATCTGCCATTCGGATACTGCGGCTGTCTCGGCAATCACCCGTGCGGTGTCGGCATTGAGACTGTCGCCCGGTTCATCCTCGGGAAGCCGCTCCATAAAACCGTAAGGTCTGCCCTCCGGGGTAAAGTATATATGCGTTTCGTTGGTTTCTCCCTCGCGGTAATGACGCACCGTCCAGCTGTACGGCGAGTATAAATCTCCCGCCAGCATTTCCTTGAATGCATCAATACCGCCGCCTTCCAATTCTACGAAACTCTGCACTTCGGAATCTATTCCAAAGGTGGCCGCCTGGCTGAAGTCGGTCGGTCCCCAGCCGTGTTTTTCCGAAAGGGTTTCAGCCGCATCCAGAGCCGCCGGGCGGTCCATTTGAAGGTCAAGCGTCACCAGCGGAAACGCTTCGGGAAAATAAAAATACGAAAATGCCATGGCCGCTATCGAGACCAGCGTTAACATTATCCAGAATAATGGCTTTTTAAACATGATACCATTCTCCCCGGTAATTCGGCGCAGTACAAGACACCGGCTGATTCGCATCGCAGGAGTACAGCACCGACTATTTTGTCTTTATTCATCAAAGGTAGAGTTTTTTCAGGGTCTTTTGCAACGTTAAAATTCGGATTTTAACCCCGACTGCAGATATCTTGAAATGATTACGTTGAAAATGCCGGTCTGATACTGTATATTGCCGCCGTTATTACTACGGGTTTAAATATGTATATTGAGTTGACCGGATGACCAATTGCCTTTTTGTAACCGATCTCCATGGTCGGCGGGAGCGGTACCGGAAACTGTTTGAGTTTCTTGCTCAAAAGCCCCCGGATGTGCTGTTTATGGGCGGCGATCTGTTTCCTTCCGGTTTTGGAAATATGAATGAAGAATTTATTGAGGGATTATTGACGCCGGGGCTCTCCGAGCTTCGTAACAAACTTGGCGACCGGTATCCGAGAATCCTGATGATTCTCGGCAACGATGACGGCCGCGCCGTCGAAGGCGATGTTAAAAAGCTGGAAGAGCAAGGTTTCTGGGAGTATATCCACAATCGCAAAGTATCCCTTGCGGGCTTTGCGGTGTACGGTTATTCTTATGTCCCCCCGACGCCGTTTATGCTCAAAGACTGGGAACGGTACGACGTTTCGCGTTATGTCGACCCCGGCTGTATTTCGCCCGAAAAGGGATTACGAACGGTCCCGGTTGCAGATAATAATATTAGATATTCCACCATTGCCATCGATCTTAAAAATCTGGTAATAGATAATAATACAGACAAATCGGTTTTCCTGTTTCATACGCCGCCGCATAAAACCAATCTTGACCGGGCGGCGCTTGACGGCCGGACAATCGACTATGTACCGCTTGATGTCCATGTCGGGAGTATTGCCGTAAGGCGGTTTATCGAGAAATACCAGCCGCCGGTAACCATGCATGGGCATATTCACGAATCGGCCAGGATAACCGGCTCATGGCAGGATAAAATCGGTCGGACATTCTGCTTTTCGGCGGCTCACGACGGCCCGGAATTGGCAGTGGTGCAATTTGATCTTGAAAAGCCCGAAGATGCCAAACGGGTATTACTTTAAAGTATCGGTCGGCTTCATCATCGGTAACGGTCGGACCGGATCGGTTATCGCACCGATTTTTGCGGCATAGCTGGTTTTATTTGCGATATCCTCATCATTAACGAAATGAATATCAAGAAGGCCGTCGGTATGATAGCCGGTACGTAGATAATTCACTTCCGACAGGCAGAGACTCCATCCGGTTAGCCACTGGGTGAGTTTCTCCTTCTGATCCGCGTCACCGCGGAAATGAATAAGTATGTCGATATCACTGCCGGGTCCGGCCGAGGCGTTTTTGGTACTGCCGAAAACGTAAAACCCGGCCACGCCGAATTGTGCGGGGTCCAGTGCGTGTGCAATACGTTCCACCATCTGATAACGCCACCTCCAGAACCGATCTTGCGGTTTGACCTCGGCTTCGACGGCTTCATCAACATCAGCAACCTCGGATGAGGGCCGGGTAAGTATTCCGATAGCCTCATCAAGATCGGCATTCATCAGGATACGCATGACCTTGCCGTCGGTATTCTTCGGAATGTCAATCAGGTGAATGGTATCGGACAAATAGGTAAACTCCGGCAACACATCGGAAAGAATATTCTTTGAGCCGGTTAGAAAACGCATGTTGAAAAGAATACCTTCATCATCAGGGTACAACGGCAGGTAGCGTATTCCGGCTTCAACCAGATCCTGGAAGAAGTGAGTTCCGAATGACAGGTCGGGAATGTAATTCCCTTTCTGCCGGGCGATTTCAATAAGGCAGGCGGTGTTGTTGATGTCGGAATAGGTAACACTGACGCCAAGCTTGATATCACCGCGGCTGCCCCACCGTCCGGGACCCATTAGAACGAATTGCCGCTTTGGTAATAGTCTATTAAGCCTGCTGACCACCCGCCCCACAGCCAACAGGTCGGAATGCTCGCTCAGAGCGGCATAACTGTCAGATTTAATATAAACAATATGTGTAA
The DNA here is from genome assembly GCA_030642025.1 of Candidatus Zixiibacteriota bacterium. Classification (GTDB taxonomy): domain Bacteria; phylum Zixibacteria; class MSB-5A5; order GN15; family PGXB01; genus DAOWOO01. Next base: position 3,841 of record DAOWOO010000013.1, read on the forward strand.
TATCCGGCACCCTGCCATTGGAGATATACCTGTTGGCTGAAAACAGGATTCTGTCTTTATCAATATCCTTGGGGATCGGCGACGGTTTGCTCTGTCCACTGTAACTCTGGGGGCGGCATTGTAGCAGGTAAAAATCATTACCATCCGATGCGAATTCAATATCGACCGGATATCCCAGAGTCTCTTCAAGAGTTTTGAGAATGATGTGCATCTGTTTGATAAACGGTGTCTTGGAAATCAATCCCTCAAATGTCATCAGCAATTCATCCTTGTCGAAGTCGATATTCATTCCCATGGGGAGACTGATATGCCCGTCTCTGAAGACTGATACCAGGTTATTAATGGCGGGGATTTCGTAACCGACCTCCCGGATAAATTCCCGAATGTCGATAGTTTTGAAGCTGTTGGTATCGAGGTCGATGACATCAATCTTTTTGGGTGAATACCGGATCATTTCATCGGGATCAACATTCACCCGTAAACCGGGCTGACCGGGTGCCAGGAGAACCGGGTAGTCATCGCTGAGACGATCAACGGCGCGCGTTCCCAGTCCGGGAACCATGCGTATAAGGCCGTCATCGCGCTTGATTCGCGGCGACCAGCGAAATTCGTTGTTGCTGAAAGCTACTCCGGCGTACGCGGGAAGATAGTACTTGCCGATTCTTTTGCCGACCACCTCCTGAATCATAATACCCATTTCCTCGCCAAAATCGAGTAATCCCCTTTCGGCGCGGTATTCAATCGGGTCGGGGCTGAAGGTAGAGGCGTACACCTCGGCGATAGCGTCCATCAACGCCTCAAGGCGCTGTCGTTTGCTTCCCTGGTTGGCCAGAAAAAGGCTTTTATACTTGCCCGAAAAGGCAGCTCCGGCGCGATCTTCAAGCAAGCTGGAGGATCTTACAATCAACGGGTTATCGCCGAAATCATCAAGCGCCACCGACAATCCCTGCGCGATATCGGCCGGGAACCGAGCCCGTTTGAAAGTCTCTACAATATGCGGGTATTCCAGCCGGATCTGGTTTATCTCCTTGTATTTCTGCTCAACGACTTCCTCGAAGTCGTTATGATGCATGAAATGCAGCAGAATGTCCGAGGTAACATGCCAGGTCTTGGGGATTTTTACATCGGCCAGAATCTTAAAATCACAGGCCTTCTTTTTCAGAATTTGTCCGGCCATATACAATCCGGCGCTTTTGCCGCCTAGACGGCCGTGGCTTTCGGTGCTGAAAATAACGTTTTGCAGAAGGTAATAGAAGTCCTTGATTTCGATATAATGCTTTATGACATTTATATACGGCAATTGATCCGATAAAAACCGCCTGATAAGCGAAACCTGGATTCCCCTTTCATTGGGCGATGAAGCGTCGGGGTCATCGACGGCCAGGTGGTAATACCGCCTTATGGCATCGGCAACATCCGACAGGGAAAGATTACGGTTAACAATCTGGACCAGGAAGCTGAGTTTATCCTCCTGTATCCACTTTCGAATAAGACTGAGTATTTCATCACTGTTCAGGTGTTCGGCGGCAATCTTGAAAGTGGCCGTGCTTAAATCCGCACTCTGACCGCCACCGTTTCGACGGCGGGGTTCATTGGTTTGTCCCAGAAGTTCCTGATCATCGCTTTGCTGATCAGGTATGGCTGTCTTAATCAGTTTTTCCGCTTCATTAATACCGCTCCAGCAAAGATAGTTGAGCAATTTGCGCGATATCCGGATGTATAGATTGCGATCAGTCAAACGAAGCATCCGCAAGACTACACGCCACTCCTGGCTGTCTCCGTCGGATACATCATGGAGAGCCGATTCCCAGCCAACCACCATCCGGTGCATCTTTTGATGCAGAAGGAAATGGCTCAACCGCTCGGCAACAGTTTTAATAAGTCTGGATTCTTCCTTGAGAAACGGTCCGTCGTCGCCCGGAGGCATTTCCTTTATATAATAAACGCTGACAGAGCCAACCGACTCGTCCTGGACGACAATATCGGCGCTTTGTACCCATGATGATTCCCTGAAATCCGGTGATGCAAATTCCTTGTTATAAATGCTGATTTTGGCCTGACAGACATCGGAATACTGCCAGCCCGGCGGAATTGCCTTCAGGATTCGCGGACAGATATCCTCCAGCCGAGCATCAGGATCGCCTAAAATCTCTTCAACCTGATAAAGGCAGTTCAGTTCCTTGGCCCGCTCCTGAAGAGAAGACAGAAGTCTGTCTATAGATTTTTTCTGATCGGTCATTTCAGTATCACTCCCCGCCGTCGGCGTCCGTCAACTTTGACGGTCAGTGTTTTCTCAAGTGTAACATGCCTGACAAATTCGGTTCGGGTCAGTTCTTTTTGCTTCTTGAGCCAGTCCCAGTCAATGCTGTACACTCCTGTATAATGTACGGAAAAATAGCAAATCTGGAAACTGGTAATATTGTGAAAAAAGTGTGAACCCTGTGACAGTTCAACATTCATATCCGGCAGGGTGGCCTCGATTATCACCCCGGCGCCGGATATCTGTCCCCATTCAACCGGCGTTCCCAGCCAGGGATCCGATGAGCCCCAGCGGCCGAATCCGATTAACAGGTAGGGACGACCCTGCTCGACCATCCGTTTGTTGATTTGGGCAAGTTCTTCCGCTATCTGAGGGGTATGTTTGGCATTGAATTTATCGGGATCGACATAAACAATATCACGGATTGTTTTATTAATGCCGTTGCCCAGTACTTTTTCTGATGCCGCCAGAACATTGTCGCCGATCATTTCATCCGGCGAAAGTTCAACTTGGTCATGCGAAACAACCATCGGGCGCACCTGCAGAAAGCCGAATCGAGCCGTCAGGCTACCGCGACTTTCGATCGTGACCGCAAACTCGATTTCAACCTCACTTCCGACAGCTTCTTCACAGATTTTTAGCAGGTCTTTCAGCAGATCGTTAAGCGGCAGCAGATTGCCGATCAGGATTGGCGCAAAGGTAATTACCCGGGGACCCTCGGCACCGGTACCCATAACGACACGGTCGGACTGCGGGCGGTATGTTGAGGCGGTCTGTTTTAAAGTGCCGTCATATTCGGCCTCGGTTAAGGAAGCTTTGATAAGGTACTCGGTTTCCTTCACCGGATCATGCTCCGGAGGACGGCCCATGTTAATGGTCCAGAAATCGGTTTGAGTCACCTTCATTAATTCCCGCGCGGAGGAAACGGGCGGATTGGCGCGGGGATAGGCCGGTGAATAACTCCAGACCAAGCCCCCGTCGACAATTGTTTTACCGAGTCCCAGGGCCAGATCAACTACTCCATCCTCAGGGGCGGCATGACCGAAGGAATAAAAATTATGTGAGCGGGCAACTCCGGCAATGTCGGGATAAAACCGGTCACCGTACCTGTTTCCGGCCACCTCCTGGATAATAACCGCCATTTTTTCATCTTCAATATTCCGGCCGGTTATCACTATATAATCCCTTGCCGCCTTGAAATACGTGGACGCATACACGAATTTAACGGCTTCAATCAACCTTTTGAACCGGGTGTCAATATCATGCTGGTTGTTGGGAATCATCTTGGTGCCATAAACGCCGGCGAACGGCTCATACATCGCATCTTCCAGCAGGCTTGATGAACGCACCGCCAGCGGAGTTCGTGTGCCGGAAATAAGCGAACGTAAATCGCCGACTATTTCCGCCGGAAGTTCGGCCCTGCAGAATTCATGGGCGATAAAATCGTCGGATCTTCCCGAAAGGGCGACCTTATTAAGATTATTTCTTTCAATGAATCGGTCAAAAACATCGGTGGCCAGAACCACCAGCCGGGGAATACCGACACTGATACCCGGAATGGGGTGTTCTCCAAATCGGGATACCAGGATATCTTTTATAAAGGCCAGCCCTGACGCCTTGCCTCCGATTGATCCTGAGCCGATGCAGGTTATAACTTCATCGGAGTCGAAAAAGTTGCGGTTGAACGGACCCGGCCGTTCAACGGCCATGTGGACTTTTGTTTTTGACAAATCGAATCCTCAATTCTGGATTCGCCGTATTATTTTCATTATAATATAAGGTCTAATTTCTGCTATCGGTATAATATTAGTATAAAATAAGTAAAGGAAATCTCCGGAGTTTTCACCTGGCAGAGATTTCCTTCTATTCGATTAGCGTGCTAACCCCAGGGTTATACCCAACCTCGATCCCGACAGGCCTGGGCCACCCGGCCGACCGCAATAACATAAGCGGCATCGCGCATGTGCAGATTCCTTTTTTGTGCCAGTTCGCTGACGGCAATAAAGGCCGAGGTCATTTTAACGTCGAGTTTGCCGAGGACTTCATCTTTTTCCCAGTAGTAATTCATATTACTCTGGACCTGTTCGAAGTAACTGCAGGTTACACCGCCAGCATTAGCCAGAAAATCCGGTATCAAAAAGATGTTCCGTTCGGCAATCACTTTATCCGCATCCGGTGTGGTGGGGCCATTGGCTGCTTCAACAATAGCCCTGACACGCGGGTTGATATTCACTACTGTTTCAGCGCTAATCTGGTTCTCCAATGCGGCAGGAAGGGGAATATCAACTTCCTGCTCAATCCAGGCTTCACCCGGAAGGATTTCATACCCTAATTCTTTGGCCTTGGCTTTGTCAATTTCTCCGAACCGGTCGGTAATATCGAGCAGGGCATCCAGATCAATTCCCTCTTTCTTTCGGAACGAATACGAAGTCTGGTCATTCTGATTCCAGCAGGAGACACAGATAACCGTCCCGCCGATCTGGGTGTACAGTCGGATAGCATACTGGGCGACATTTCCGAACCCCTGAACACTGGCAACCGTATCCTCCGGTCTGATGCTGAGTTGTTTGAGCGCCTCACGCACCGTGTAAATCACTCCGAAACCGGTGGCCTCGGTACGGCCCAATGAACCGCCCATACCGACCGGCTTACCGGTAATAAACCCCGGCATTTTCCCCCCGTGAATAGCCTCATACTCATCCAGCATCCAGAGCATATGCTGGGCGCTGGTCATGACATCAGGCGCCGGGATATCAGATATTGGCCCGATATTCCGGGCCAGTTGCCTGACCCAGCCGCGGCATAACTGTTCCTGTTCACGGGCGCTGAGATTGTGCGGGTCGGCAATTACGCCGCCTTTGCCACCGCCCAGCGGAATATCGACAACGGCGCATTTCCATGTCATCCACATCGATAGAGCCCTGACCGTATCCATCGTTTCCAGCGGATGGAAACGAATACCGCCCTTGCACGGTCCCCGGGCATCATTGTGCTGCACACGAAATCCCCGGAAAATATTCACGGAGCCGTCGTCCATTCTTACCGGTATATTGAAGGCATATTCCCTCATGGGATTGCGCAGCAGATCGCGAACGGCCTTGTCCAGGTCGAGAATATCAGCCACATGGTCAAACTGTAACTGAGCCATGCTAAACGGATTAAAAGATTCTTGATTCATAAAACACCTCTTTCAAGCCCGATGCTTTGCCCAAGCCGTATAAAATATTTCGGGATTTATTTAAATTGACGGTTATTATAATACCGAGCGTAACCCTTTGATATAATAAGTGATGAGCAACCCGCACTTCGCCGATACCCATTACTTCACACCCACTACTTAGTTACTAATTTCACAAACACTATATGTACTATTTCGGAAATGTCAAGTGAATGTTTCAAAAAGAACGAATGGCCGGTAATTTATAAAAGCTGGCCGGCGCGGATCTTTTCATCCATAAGGCGGCAGCCTTCTATCATAATCGATTCATTGAGCTGATTATTGTTTGGTTCCGGGAGATTTTCGCTTTCCATCGGTTCGAGCACCCAGGCACCGTCGAACCATGTTATTCCTTTGTACACCGCCTCGGCGCCGATTAGGCTGCCCATTTCGGCAAAGATAATCTGTCCTCGGTCAAGGTATATGATCAGTTCGGGCTGTTCCCGATCATTTGATTTGACCGTCATTTTCACCGTTTTGCGGCTTGGTCCCAGCGCCTGCAGAAGATCAATCAAGTTCATATCGGCCAATCGCCCGCGAGCCCCGGAGGCGCTGTCGGCTTTTTCCGATGCCTCGGCCTTGGCTTTTATTTTGGCTCGAAGCTTGCGGATTTTTGTTATCAGCATATCAAGGTTGTCATCCATGGCGACAATATCTTCGATCCCTCGCTCAAGCAGACCGGTAAGACTTGGGATGGATTTACCATCGGCCAGAAGGAAAGTCGGAATCGATTCAAATTTTACTCCGGCTTCCGTGAACTGTTCCATGAATTCAAAAACAGCCTCCGGTTCACCGGGAATGACCAGAATCATTAAATCGGGCTCACTTCGCCGGTAAAGCTCCAGGAATGATGATATCAGAGTATGCGCCACAGTGCGGAAACCTTCATTTTTCATTCGCATTTCCAGCGGCTGTTTAAGCGGTGTGTCACCGGCATATATCATCACCTGGCCCTCAGTCTGGCTGGTCTGCAGGTCGAGTATTTCCTCCTGAATCATATTGATAAACGCCTCGACCACCTCACCCAGAAACAGCTTTCCAACGAGGTCGCGCAATTTCTTTTTGACGGCATCGAACTTATCGAGTGACAGGCGGTCATGTCGGGGAATCGTCTCACAGAAAAGATCGACTATGGTCATAATATTGCCGCCAAGCACTTCGATCGGCAGCCGTTTGGTGTACTTGTGCTTAAGGTCGATGTACATGCATCGAAGCATTTCCTGAAGCACCGGTGAATAGTTCAGCGACGTCAGTAATTTTACCGTAAGTTTGATTACCTCGCGAATATCGCGGGTTTCCTCGGTGCTGTAATAGTATTTGGCCAGATCATGAATATAGGCGGCATTGGTAATCATAATCCGGTCTTTATTAGGCAGACCCAGTTCGCCGCAGAGCCGGTCAGCATATCGGCCGACTCGCCCGCCATGGTTATCGACATGCTGCAGTTTTGAGGAAAGAAGTGTCGTAAACAGTTCAAGATTTTTTCTCAGCAGTTCCGCTTCAGTCTGACCGGCATCCTTGCTCAGCAACAGGGCCGACACACTTTCGTAGTAACGAACAGTGGTTCGGGGCGAAATTTTACGGACCCGCTCGATCAGGTCAATATAGTCCCCCGTTATGGTGTCTTTGATGAAAACCGTATGAAATTTCTGATCACCAAGCATATCGATGGCATCATCAGCCGAATCGGTTAGAACAACCCGGTAATTATCCCGTTCAAGCAGCGATTGAAGCATCGGTGCGGCAAAGGCCTCATCGGTTACCAGGAGAATAGCCGGGCGGTCATCCGACGGTTTATCGGCCCCTGCGGTGGAATCCTCTATTTTAATTTTGCCGGTATCGGTGGCGATATCGGGGATTTCCAGAAGGAGATTATCATCGAGCGAAATATCATGTCCCAGATAGTATCTGGCAATGGCGGTATTCAGAGATAGCTCCGCCGCGATACATAACTTAATATCTTTTCCGCGTGTGACGAAATTCAGTTCATTCAGCAAGCTCTGGTCGATCGGGTTCTCGCAGGCGATTTTGAGAATATTGTTTTCCGGATCATAATTAAACGGTATCACCTTCCTCGTCAGGGCTACTCGCTTCGGTATCATAGTTATCAGCATTTCGTCAATTTCCAGACCCGAAAGCACCACCCCTTCGGTACCGAACTGGATTTCCAGCGCTTTTACCAGGGTCGGTTCATCGATATAACGATGGTACAACAGTTGCGAGCCGAATTTCCCACCGTGGGCCTTCTGGCGTAAGAGGGCTTCCTTGATTTCAGCTTCCGAAATAAGCCCCTCTTTTATCAGTATTTCACCCAGCCGCTGACTTTTCGAGTTCTGATCCATTTATACTCCCGAGAGTTCTTTCTCCACCTGCGGGATCATGTCAATGAAGGCACTGGCGTTATTAGCATATTTCATCGCCCCCTGCGGCGTCACCTGCCCGGTTTCAACCAGTGCCTTGAGATGACTGTCCATCAGGCGCATTCCGACTTTACTGCCGGTCTGAATAGCCGTGGCAATCTGGTAGGTTTTGCCCTCGCGAATGAGACTGGTAATTGACGTTGTGCGAAGAAGTAGTTCATAGGCGCAAATCCGTCCGTTTCCCTCGGCCCGCTGTAAAAGCTGCTGGGAAATGATTCCGGTCAATGAACCGGCCAGCATAATGCGGACCTGGGGTTGTTGCTCGGATGGGAAAACATCTATTATCCGATCAATTGTGGCCGCGGCATTTACAGTGTGAAGCGTTCCCATTACCAGAAGGCCGACCTCGGCGGCAGTCAGGGCCAGGGAAATTGTTTCCATATCGCGCATTTCGCCAACCAGGATCACATCGGGATC
>DAOWOO010000429.1 GCA_030642025.1 Candidatus Zixiibacteriota bacterium
CTCGCCGGCATCCTTCTGTGCCATGGCGGCCGCGAAAGCCGCCTCATCCTGCAGATAAAAATCCCACTGCCGGCGGTGTTCCGACCCCAGAAGTTGAGGCCCCTTATCGGCGGGAACGGCTTCCGCACTGCCGTAAGTGTCGATAAACATTTGCATGGTATTGGCCAGCACTTCCGTCAGCATCACTGCAAAACCGTCCGAGGCCTCCAAATCCAGTCTGTATTGATCGGAATAAACCTTCACCGGCACCATATTTTTTAGCACCGGAACGACGATCTGTCCCGACGGCTCGATGTCATAACATCGGGCCAGGAGAATACCATCGGAAGAAATCTCATGGACCGCCGATATTTCCGGATTGTTCACTCCGGCCCAGCCACCGTTTTTCAATGTCAACTGGTTCATCCAGTTGCGGCAGACCCTTTCCATCTCCACGGTCGTTGCCGTTTCCGAGAATACGCTGGGGGTTAAAATGATCAGGGCCGCAATCACAGCGGTCAGCATACAGGTGAAACGATTTTTGTGTTTGACCATAACTTCCTCTCTTGGGTTTTCTCAAGGCATATTGTACAGACGGTGAGGCTACCTTTAATATATATCCCGGTTGTAAATTGTCAACTCTTTATATCAATATCATATGCAGTCCGGCTCCGGACCGTCCCCATATATATACGATATCATATTAAGAATATCGGTCAGATTTATCTGCCCGTCCATATTAATATCCCCCTGTGAAAACGGATTCGGCGGATTACCTCCCTGATAAACATGTTCAATCAAGAACAGAATATCCGCCAGATTAACACCGAAATCACCATTGAGATCGCCGCATCCGGGGGCGAATGAAACCTCCGCCCCGATAGGAGTAGCATTAATGGTGTAGCAAAGATCAAAAGTATTACCAAAAATTGTCGGTTGATACGCGCTGAAACCCTCGGTCGTAACGATTGCAGTTTGACCGGGTGAAGCTGTTGGGGACACGGTGAAATAAACCTTCACCAGATCTCCGGTGCCCGGCTCCAGATACGGGGTGGTCACCCCGCCGGCCCTGGCCACCAGGACAATATTTATTCGCTTATTCCATGGATCCTGCTGGGGAACTGTCTGGCTCTCAAAATAATCGGTCCGGCAGCCGACCGTGGAAATCGAATCAAATGTCAAGGCCAAATCACCGTTGCCGTACTGGATCGGAATCCATACCTGCTCCATCGGAAGGGTGTTGCGGCCATAAATCGTGACGGCCACGGATTCGCCCCGTCCACCGGTAGCGCCCGATGCGATCAGTGAATCGTCAATGGCATAAACAAAGCTCGTCCGTGTCAGCGAGTGTTCCTCCTCGCCGTCATCAACCATTAAAGTAACATTATACACTCCGGCTTCTTCATAGGTATGCATCGGGGAACGGACCGCCGCTGAATCTCCATCGCCGAAATCCCAGCTCCACCCCTGCACCGCCCGGTCGGATTCGGCGGTAAAGCTTATATCACAGGGAACATGTCCGATAATTGTATCACAGCAGAACATAACCGATCGATCAGGGATAATATAACGAAGCAGCGATTCTTTGAGGTAATGACAACCATCCCACGGGCAGTATAATTCATCCAGGGTGTACCACAGATTCTGGCTTCCACCCCAGCCGTAATTCATGTGGTACTGCATATTGAGGTCGCCGTCAATAGAATATCCGTCGGCGACAATAGCATGACGATAAATCGTATATAGAACCGGACGTCCTTCATCGATCTCGTCACGTATCATACTGAACCATCCGAAGGTAAAATGATCAGCGCGCATTTCCTCTTCAATCGTATCAAGGTATCCGAAATAGGTCGGAAATATGGTAATAGCGTTATTGGTATAGGCGCCAGAACCGCAGCGACCGTACATCATACAGTAGGCAACGCCCATTTCATAACTGACCTCGGCCAGGTTATCCTGGGTGGGAATATACTCATAGGTATCGGAGAAATTGGCCGAAACAAGCTTTGGCGGAGTATATCCGCCGCAGGAATTATCACCCGACCAGTAAAA
>DAOWOO010000271.1 GCA_030642025.1 Candidatus Zixiibacteriota bacterium
GCTTAAATAAACCTGCTCACTCAGTCTTTATAAGTCCGCGTTCTGATCACAGTCCCGCCAAAAGCGGGATGAAGCGAAAAACCCGATAATGCGATTAATCTCATAAAAAAATAGACAACGCCCCTTGCAATCCCTATCTTGTGACCAACAAGGATAAGAATATGGGAATTCTGGAATCTCTTTATAACGGCATCAAGCCGATCCTGCCGATGGCCGGGGCTTTGTTCGGCACGATACTGGTTGTCATTATCGCGCGCATGATTACCGCCAGAAAAAGCGGGGAGAAGTCGAAAAATTCTGTTCGGCGGCAGGTGATTACAATTATTCTGTCCCTTGTCGGACTTTTGATAATAATCCTGGTCTCGCCTCTGGACGGCACTCGCCAGGGACAGCTTCTGTCTTTGATCGGCATCCTTTTCTCGGCGGCAATTGCGCTGTCATCGACAACCTTGATCGGCAACGCCATGGCCGGGATGATGCTTCGGGCTGTCCGAAGTTTCAAGCCGGGCGACTGGGTAAGGGTGGGCGAGCAGTTCGGACGAGTCACCGAACGCGGGCTGTTTCATATCGAGATTCAAACCGAGGATCGGGATTTGACAACGCTTCCCAACCTGTACCTGGTGACCAACCCGGTGAAAGTGATCCGCTCATCGGGGACTGTTGTAACCGCCGAAGTGTCGCTGGGGTATGATGTTCCGTACACAAAGATAAAAGGGCTTCTTTTAAAGGCTGCCGAAAAAGCGAAGCTGAAAGAGCCGTTTGTGCATGTGATTAATCTCGGTGATTTTTCAGTAACCTACCGCACGGCGGGGCTTCTTGAGGAAGTTAAACACCTGCTGTCGGCACAAACAAAACTCAAGGAGGCGATTCTGGATGCACTGCATGACGGCGGGGTGGAGATTGTCTCGCCGACTTTCATGAACACGCGCGCTATTCCGATTGAAAGGCGATTTGTCCCGGACTTGCATGTATCGCCTGACAAGCCGTCGTCCGACTCTGCTCCCGAAGCCATGCTGTTCGACAAGGCCGAGCAGGCCGAATCGCTGGAGAAACTCAGGGAACGGTACGACGCTCTCGAAAAGGAAATCGAAACCGCCCGCAAAGACACTCCCGATGCGGTTTTTGATCCTGAAAAAGAGGAATTGTCCGATCTGGTCGAACGTCTTAAAAAACGGCAAAAGTGGCTGGCCGAACTTATTAAACATCGCGAGAACGAGGATAATACCGAATAGATTTCAATTATAAGGAGCCTGATATGAATATTGAAAATATGTATACTTTTATTAAAGAGTGGCTGGTAACCAGAGGGCTGGAGATTGTCTTAATACTGGTTGCGGCCTTTATTGCTCTCAGGCTGGCCCGCATGATTATCAATAAGATATTCGCCGCCGTCAGTAAAGACGATCTTGATACCGAGATGAAAAAGCGAGCCGACACACTTGCCTCGGTGGTACGGTATGTTACATCAGTGGTTATTACGGTTATAGCTGTCATAATGATCCTCGAGCAACTGGGTGTCAATATCGGGCCGGTTCTGGCCGCCGCCGGTATAGTCGGCCTGGCGGTCGGGTTCGGGGCCCAGCACCTGGTGAAAGATGTAATCTCCGGTTTTTTTATTCTACTTGAAGACCAGATACGGGTCGGGGACGTTGTCAATATCGCCGGGCAGGGCGGTGTGGTTGAGAAAGTCAATCTGAGGATGGTCGTCCTTCGCGACCTCTCGGGAAATGTACATTATATCAAAAATGGTAATATCGGGACGGTTACCAATATGACCAAGCAGTTTTCGTATTATGTTTTTGATATCGGAGTGGCGTATCGTGAGAATGTCGATGAGGTGATGAAAATAATCAAACAGGTCGGCGGAGATATCAGAAACGACCCTGAATATTCGGGTGATATTCTCGATGATATCGAGGTTATGGGATTGGATCGTTTCGATGATTCAGCGGTGGTGATAAAGGCGCGGATCAAAACCAAACCGATCAGGCAGTGGTGGGTCGGGCGGGAGTTCAATCGAAGACTGAAGATAAAATTCGACGAAAACAGAATCGAGATGCCGTTCCCGCATATGACCGTCTATGTCGGGGAGGGCAAAGACGGGCAGTCACCGCCTCTTCACGTTACTATGACCAACAAGCAGAATTGAAACGATATAGTACAATGCCTACTGGAAAAGATAGCGGCGCTAAAAGGCAAAAAGAGTCAAGAGGGATTTCAAGTTTCCTGAAACACTACTTCGGCGGGTTGTACAATCGGAGCGGCGAGCATCATATATTTCTAATGGCCGGAGGACTGGCCTTTTCGCTTTTTGTATGTATTGTCCCGATGGTGCTGATTGTTTTTTCCGTAGTCGGTATGGTTCTGGAAAAGGCGTCGGTCGCCAGCGAAATTGATGTTTTTATTGACCGGGTTATTCCTTACGAGCATTACGCCGCCCAGATAAAAACGCTGGTTTTTGAGCGGGTGGATGAATTCAAGTTCTATAAGAACCTGGCCGGCATATTGGGCTTTATCGGTCTCTTTTTTGCCTCGAGCGGACTTTTCAGCAGTATGCGAACTGTACTCAATACTGCCTATGGCCTGGGCCGGAACGGTTCGGCCTTAATCGGAAAACTGCGTGACTTTGGTATGGTTATGCTGGTACTGCTCTATTTTCTCCTTTCAACGACCATTCTGCCGTCGCTTGAAATTATCGGCAAGCTTTCAGACAGGGTTGAATTTCTGGAAAGATTTCGGCTTGGTTTTCTGGGCGACATGATTTTCGGTGCGGTTTCATTTTTGATAATTTTCATAGCCCTTATTATAATGTACTGGCTGATTCCACACGGGAAATTGCGCTGGAATGTTATTGTTGTCAGTTCTCTTTGGGCGGCGATTCTGTGGGAGATCGCCAAGCAGTTATTCGGGTTGTACATTTCCAATGTTGTCACGCTCAACCGTATCTATGGTACTTATGCACTTCTGGTGATTGTCGGTTTCTGGATTTATTATACTTCGATTGTTTTTATTCTCGGTGCGGAAATCGGCCAGTTGTTCCGTGAACGTCACGAAGTAGAAGAGCCGGTTGCGCCCGGTCACGCCTGAGTGGCTCGGTGACCTTAAGAAAAACCCGATTTTCACTGCCTGCAATCTGTCATTGACAGATGAACCTTATCCGTTATCTTAAACGGTCATGAGCGCCATCGATGAAATCATAATGCGGCAAATCAGTGTCGCCCTGGCCGAGGATATCGGCGCAGGGGACATTACCACGCTGGCCACAATCAAGGCCGAGCCGATAAAAGCAGTTATAGCCGCCAAATCCGATGGTGTTCTGGCCGGATTGCCGGTGGCCGATGGGGTATTTCATACTCTTGATGAATCAATAAAAGCCGTTCATCGAATTGAGGACAGCGACCGTTTCAAAAAGGGCGATACCATTGTTGAATATGAGGGTAACGCCGGGGCGATTCTGACCGGCGAGCGGACC
>DAOWOO010000231.1 GCA_030642025.1 Candidatus Zixiibacteriota bacterium
GACGCGGTTCTGTATACCAACTACTTCATCTATGGCCCGCCGGTTTTCATCATTAACTTGGAAGGCCAGATTGCGGCTTCCGACGTTAATAATGATGGCCGTATCCTGACCGTGGGTGACTTGGTATACCTGGTCCGTATCCTGACTGGCGATGCCACACCGTTCACAAAACTCTCACCGTTTGCTCATGAAGCTACAGTTCGTGTCAGCGGTGACGTGGTTAGCATCAGCTCACCGGTTGATGTCGGTGCGGCTCTGTTTGTCTTTGACGGTGAAGCCACAGTTGATAATCTGTCGAATATGGATATGCTGGCTGACGTCGTTGACGGTCAGACCAGAGTACTCGTTTACAACATCGGCACCAACAGCGTTGCTGCCGGTACAAGCGAGCTGGTCAGAGTCAATGGCGGCACCCTGGTTGAGGCGGAAGTTGTCGATTATAACGGTAACGACCTGACCACCAACCTGGTTGCCAAGATTGTTCCGAAGGCCTATGCTCTCCTTCAGAACTATCCCAACCCGTTCAACCCGACCACCGCAGTCGCTCTCGAGCTGCCTGAGGCTTCCAACTGGGACATCGACGTTTATAACGTCGCCGGTCAGTTGGTCAAGAGCTATTCGGGCTACAGCGATGCTGGTGTTGTCAAGGTTAACGTGGATGCCAGTGGCTGGGCCAGTGGAATTTACTTCTACAAGGCCGTAGCCAACAACTTTGTTGCTACCAAGAAGATGGTATTGATGAAGTAATACTTGACAAATTCAGGGGAAGGAATTATCCTTCCCCTGGATATATTGAAAGGAGTTGATAGACAGCCGGATTTTTACAGAAAAAAATTAGTATGCCGAGGTTAAGGAAACAGGGCTATGGCCGAGCAAAGAAAATTTTATATAGCGAAGTATGCTTGCCGGGCCTTTTTTTATTTTGGGTGCGTTTTTACTTCTTCAATTAATTGTGCAAAAGGATGCAAAATAATTACATTTCCTGGGCATAATTATTCTTCTTTTAGTTCTCACAAAATACTATTTGGGATTCCAACTCGAATCCGAAGGATGTTAACAGGCTAAACAAGTTGTTACAAGTCAAGGGTTAAGCTGTTAGGCCCTGAAAACAAAATTTGAACACTCTATTCTTGGGCTGTTTTGGCCTACGGCATAGATGTTGCTCAATTTATATATGAGAAAATTTATATGTTTGTGGCGAAAGGCTTGAAACCAAAGGAATTTACATGAACACAAAATGGATTTTTAGCCTGATTTTTGCGCTCTCAGCCCTACTGGTATCCGATTTGACGGCGCAAAGCGACCCGATCGGAATTACCGATACGCTTGAGGTGGAATTCGCCTCCTGCCCGCGGGGCGCAAAAGCCTATATTGATGTTTACCTGAATAATGATGAACAGCTTTACGGTCTATCCATACCTTTGAGATTCTCCAGTCAGTATCTCAGTTGCGATACTGTTATTTTCGCCGGATCCAAGCTGGAACACGTTAATTTGATGACATTTGCGATAAATAATGACAGCGGTTATGTGCTCTTTGGCGGGATGATTATTGATGAGGAGCCGATCGGTGTGGGCCGGGATATTCTGGCCCGTCTGGTTTTCAGCGTCTCCCATGAGGCTCCCGAGGGGCTTCAAATCGTTATTGATTCCGGCTTTGTTCCTCCGGCCGGGGATCTGGTTTTGACCGGACCCGAAGCGGTTGAGATTTTCCCCGTCTTCAAGGCGGGAATTCTGACTGTGACAGCTCAAAATCTTCCCCCGGTTTTCAAGCCTCTGCCAAAGCAATATATTATGGAAGGTGAGACACTGGAATTAGTGGTTGAAGCCTATGACCGTGAAAAGGATGAAATCGAAATAAGCGTCGCGCGTCTGCCGGATGGCGCCGCTTTCGATTCCAAGGCCGGCCTTTTCAGTTGGGCTCCGCCCCATGTCGGCGTTGGGTCCGCGGTTGGCAATCCGTACAATGTGGTTTTCACCGCCTCGGATGGAATCTCCTCCGCCCATCTGGAACTGCCGATTGAGGTGATCGACAAAAACCGCGCGCCGCAATTGAATCTGGCGGAGTCGGTTGAAGCGGATGCCGGAGATTTGCTTGAGATTCTGATCGCGGCCGAGGACTCCGATTTTGATGAGGTTACGATCAGCGTTGATAACCTGCCGGATGGCGCCTGGTATGACAACCAGAATCCGGGCCTGATTCATTGGGAAAGCTCTCTGGCCGACTCGGGAGTTTATCAGATTTCGATCTTGGCCACAGATCCCGGCGGCGCCTCAGCCACGAGCGAGCTGAATCTGCAGCTCAACTCTGTTTCCGCCTGCGAACTTGAACTTGAGTCGGCTCAAGCCTATCTCGGCGAAACCGCGATTGTGGCGGTCAGGCTCTCGAATCATGTTAAGATAAATTCAATGCAGCTATTAATAAAATATGATCCGACCGCTTTGGAATTGCTTTCCACCACCAATGTCGGCGCCCGCACTCAAAGCTGGGAAAGATATCTTGTCAGCCATGATGATTTTATCGGAAGAGTCTGGGTCACCGGCCAGGCGGACCTGCCCGAAGGGGAAGAGATCGAGCCGCTGGATGTGGGGGACGGCAATATTCTATTGATGAATTTCAAGGCCAGTTCGAATACTGATTTTGCCGGTATGTATATACCGATTGAATTTGAATTTCTGGATACGCTTGCCGATCTGGATAATACCTTTACCGATGAGAACGATGAGCTTATCGGTCAGGATCAGATTTCGTATACGGGCGGATCGTTTTTCATCAAGATGTATGACGGGTTAATCGGCGATATCAATCTGAACGGCATCGCCTTTGAAATCGGCGATGTGGTGTATTACACAAACTATTTCATTGATCCCTATACGTATCCTCTGGATGGAGCGCGCTGGCCGAATTCGGATGTCAATCAGGACGGCCGTCCCGGAACCGTGGGCGATCTGGTTTACCTGATCAGAATTATCACCGGCGATATCAGCGCTTCCAACAAGAATTTGATGTCGGCTTCCGGTTTTTCGACCCTTTTAAAGGCCAGAGCCGAAAACGGAAGATTGGGAGTATATTCCGATTGGGATGATATGCTGGGAGGCGCCTTATTCCGATTTGCCTGCGGCGAGCAGAGGCCCCAAGTTTATCAGACCGAAAGAAGCGCCGATCTTGAGCTGCTTACAAGTTTCGAGGATGGCATGCTTACTGTGCTGATATGCGATCCTGAGGGCCGGCGGATCATATCCGGAGACGGTCCCATAATAGAGATCGGTGCGGAAGAAGCCGATCAGATCAGCCTGGAAACGGCCGAGCTGGCCGATATATACGGTAATCAGATCGCGGCCAAAATCGTAAACGGCGCGAGTATACCTGAAAAATTTGAGCTCGGGCAGAATTACCCGAATCCGTTCAACCCGACGACCACGATCAGTTTTGGTCTTCCAACAGAGGGGAAAGTACGCCTGAAGATATTTAATATCCGAGGACAATTGGTTAAGACCCTGGTGGATGAAATCCGTCAGCCGGGTTATCACCGGGCGGAATGGAACGGCACTGACTGTTCCGGAACGCGGGTCGCCTCGGGAGTTTATTTCTATAGACTGAAATTTGACGATTATACGGAAACCAGAAAAATGATCATGCTTAAATAAAGAAAAAAATTACTCACAATAGATGAGGTGTTGAAATGAGAAAAATAATCCTTTTTGCAATTATTATTATGACAGGAGCGCTGTTTATGACTCCTGTTTTGCAGGCTCAGGGTGTCTCGGAGGAGGATACCTTGTACATACCGGATATTGGCGGCGAGCCCGGTGATACAATTGAGGTTTATCTATATATGGTGAACCAGTCGCTGGCCGTGGCCAACTGGAACGTACAGATATCCATCGAC
>DAOWOO010000094.1 GCA_030642025.1 Candidatus Zixiibacteriota bacterium
GAAGCCTGCATGGTAGCACCTGGCTGTTGCTTCCTGAACGCTCAATCTGGACTACGCCGGATTCGATACATTTTAATGTTCTTACAGATTACCTGGAACCGGGCATTTACACCGACACTATTCTTCTATTGCCGTATGATCTCGCGGCGCAGTTTGACACGGTTATAATGCCGATCATGCTCGAGGTTGATGGAACCGAGGCGAACTGGGTGGCGGTTCCGGATTATTTTGAGTTCTATCTTAACGAGGGTGACTATATTTCACATATTTCATTGGCAGTAATCAAAGACGACAGCAGTCAGTCCGGCTTTACCGTCCGTGCCGCCCTGAACAGCCCCTGGCTGGACCTGGGCAATCCTTCCGGAAGCCAATACATCACTCCCGACACGGTTTCATTCAATATCATAACCGACGGTCTTTTACCGGGAGCATATACCGATACCATTTTCATTGTAGATTTAATTGACGATTCGCTAATCCACCTGAAAGTGCCGGTTGTAATTTTTATCGACCCTGCTATTGAACAGGTTATCGCCCTGCCGGACTATTTCAATCTGACGGTCAATCAGGGGGAATCTATTTACGATCTGGGCTTATGGGTGTACGATGCCGGCGGCGAGATGCTTCCCTATATGGCTGTGTCGGGCCTGTGCAGTTCATGGGTGCAAATACATCCTCCCGGCAGTCAGTACTTACCCGATTCGGTATATTTTGACATACTTTCCGCCAATCTCGACCCCGGCATTTATACCGATACGATTCTGATTTTCAACCCGCTTGATGATACCACGCGATATTTCGAGGTTAAAGTACCCATTGTATTGAGTGTTATGCCGTCAGGGCCGATGGTTGTCCATTCACTCCCCGATCACTTTGATTTTACACTCAATCAGGGTGACACACTCATGGAACGTTTCTATGTATATGAAGAACATGGCCTGAGTGTGCCGTTCAGTGCTGATGAAATGCTGAATTCCGACTGGCTGTATGTCTCCGGGTCATCTGAGTATATTGTATTCGAGACACCTGATTCAATCGCTTTCTTTATTCTGACCGGCGGACTGGAACCGGGTGTGTATAGCGATACTATTGTCATCTGGAATCCTTTCGACAGCGCGCTTTACGAGGATGTCAAGGTACCGGTAACTCTGACCATTGTCGGCGACAATTATCTCTGCGGTGATGTCAACTTTGACGGAGTCGTCAACCTGGTCGATATACTGCATCTGATACAATTCGTTTTCGGCAACCCGCCCGGACCGCCCCCGATACCTATGGATGCGGGATATATCACTGATGATGATTTAATCAACCTTTCAGATATATTGTATCTGATTGATTATCTCTACGGCGATCCGTACGGACCCCCGCCTGTCTGCCCCGGCAAATAGGATTAATTGGACTGAAGTATATGGCATAGTAAAGGGCGGCTGTGTGGCCGCCCTTGTTTTATCGGTATAATTATGCTCCGACCTGTTCGGCCAGTTCATATCGCTTGTAGATACGCGCGTACTGTCCGTTTTTTGCAATCAGCTCATCATGCGTACCCGACTCGGCCACATGCCCGTCATCGAGGACATAAATTTCGTCCGCCATCTTGAGCGTGTCGGGCCGGTGCGTGATCAGTATCGCCGTCATATCCGGCATCACCTGGTGCAATTTTCCCCAGAGCGCTTCCTCGGTGCGCGAATCGAGCGCCGAGGTGCAGTCGTCCAGTATCAAAACTTTCGGCTTGCCCACCAGCGCCCTCGCCAGCGCCAGGCGCTGTTTCTGGCCGCCGGAAATTGACATCCCGCGCGTCCCGATCTGGGTATTGACCCCCTCCGGGAAAGCGGCAATCTCGTCTTTTAACTGCGACACCTCAATCGCCCACTCCAGCAGGTGTTCGGGGATGTCCTTGCGCCCGAAGACGATATTATTTCGCACCGTATCGGAAAACAGCACCGGCTCCTGCGGCACATACCCGATCACCCGGCGAAGATCAGCCAGGGTGAATGACCGAAGATCGCGCCCGTCGAGTTTGATTGCCCCGCCGGTCGGATCGACCAGCCGGGGAATCATATTAACCAGCCAGCTTTTGCCCGAACCGATCTTGCCGACCAGCGCGACGGTCTGACCAGGCTCGATTGCCAATGATATCCGGTTGATAATCCGACGATCCGAATCAGGGAACCGAAAATCGACATTCTCGATACTGATCTGCCCGCTGATATCGCTGTTGGTCGAAGCTGAGCCGCTATCGACTACCATTGGAGGCACCCGTTCAAGTTCGACCAGGCGGTCAATTGAAACCGCCGACTGACGCGATTTCACCAGGAACTGCCCGATATCAAACATCGGGAAAATAAGGTAAACGGTATAGTAAATAAACGCCACCAGCTTGCCCAGCGACAGTCCGGAGTTTATTACCATGTATCCTCCGAAGATCAGGACGATAATAATCCCGAACTGCCAGATGTACATGTACAGCGAGTCGACTACGGTCGTCGCTTTGATCGATGATATCTCGGCATCGCGGCGGTCGTCCACGGCACGGTCGAACTTGTCCTTCTGGACTTTTTCCTTGACATACGCCTTAACCACCCGGATACCGGAAAAACAGGCCTCCATAACATCGTTGAAACGCGAAATACGCGTCTGCAGGTGGTCATAGCGTTTATCCAGCACCGTCGCGCTCTTGAAAAAGATAACTATCAATAGCGGCAACGGTCCGGCCGATAGTAAGGTCAGCATCGGGTCGATAGTAATCATCATGGCCAATGAAAAGGCTACCATCAGGAGCGCCTCGTACAGCCGGAATATCCCCGAGCAGGCAAACCACGACAGTTTCTCGGCGACATCATCGGTCATGCGCGTAACCAGGTCACCGGTACGGAACCGGTTGAAGAAATCCGGTCCCTTGGCGGTAATACCATCGAAAGCGTTCTGCCGGAAAAGCCATTCCAGCCTGAGATTCATCCACGCCCGGTGCCCCTGCACGAACGCGTACAGGGCGCTGGCCAAAACCCCCAGCGCAAACAGGGTGAGCATGAAGGTCAGCGCAACTGACATACCCATCCCCTGCCCCAGCTCAACCAGCCGGGCGGCGTAGCTGTTGGTCACCTCTCCGGACTTGACATAGTCGACCGAAAACTCAATCAGGCGCGGAATCATTACCTGAAAAGCTGTCTGCACCGGGGTCAGCAAAATCAGCACTGCCAGTACGTATCGGTATCGTTTATAATATTTCCAGAACCATTTTATTTTATCATACATTTGCCGTCACCCCATTTCTGCTTTTAAACTGCAGATGGAACAGCTTGGAATAGTAGCCGTTTTGTAACAGCAGTTCGGTATGGGTTCCGCGCTCGATTATCTCACCCCGGCGAATGACCAGAATCCGGTTAACATCGAGGATGGTCGACAACCGGTGCGCGATAATTATCGACGTGCGTCCTTTCATCAGTTTCGCCAGCGAGGCCTGGACAGTTCGCTCCGTTTCCGGATCGACCGAACTGGTGGCCTCGTCGAGTAGAAGAACATCCGGGTCAACCGCCAGCGCCCGCGCGAACGACAGAAGCTGTCTTTCGCCCCGGCTGAAATTGGCGCCCTTCTCGGAAACCTCGGTTTGGTATCCCTGCGGAAGACGCTTAACAAACCGGTCGGCCTCAACTGTGGCGGCGGCGCGGATGATCCTGTCATCGGCAAACGCTTCCGACTCCAGCGATATATTCGAGCGCACATCGCCCGGGAACAGGAAAATATCCTGCAATACCAGGGCAAAGCGCTTTCTCAAATCGGCCTTTCTCAAATTGCGGATATCAATCCCGTCAACGGTGATCCGTCCCTTTTGAGGATCATACAATCTTAACAGGAGCGATATCACGGTCGTCTTGCCGCCCCCGGTCATCCCGACCAGGGCCATCCGCTTTCCAACCGGCACCTCGAAAGAGACGTCTTTCAGAACGTACTTATCATCGCCGGTGTAAGAGAACCAGACCTCCTCAAAACGGATTCCCTCGGTCAGATGCGGCCATTCCACCGGCTTCACCGGATCGGGAAGTTTCTGCTCTTCGGATAATAGCGCAAAAATCCGCTTACCCCCGGCAATAGCCTTCTGGAT
This sequence comes from Candidatus Zixiibacteriota bacterium, assembly GCA_030642025.1. Classification (GTDB taxonomy): domain Bacteria; phylum Zixibacteria; class MSB-5A5; order GN15; family PGXB01; genus DAOWOO01. The sequence continues at coordinate 4,103 of DAOWOO010000094.1, forward strand.
ATTCGACATTTGTTCCGAGGCTCGCCAGATCGGGTCGAACGAACGCCAGATCAGAATAATGAACATGGTGATCGTCCCGACCGTAATAAGCCCCTTCTCCATCCAGAGCACGCCGAAAAACAGCACCAGGCCGATCATGACATATTCAAAGAGAAACACCGTGTTGAAAAACAGGATTACGGCCATGTTGACATACGTGTCCTCTTTGAATTTCAGGTAATTAACCCGGTTTACCCTCTCCCGGGCGTACGCTCCGCGATGGAAAATCTGGATAATCGACATCCCATGCAGAAACTCGGTCAGGGTGCCGGTTACCTCGGCCATTTTCTTGCGCACCTCCAGAAAGCGCGGCGTGGTCTTCTTCTCGAATATATAGATCAACGTCCCGACAATCGGGATAATCATCACCAGAATCGAGGCCATCCGCCAGCTGTAATAGAACATTATTGCGAATATTCCCGCCACTAGGATAACATCGCCCACCAGCAGCACTACCGTATTGGTAAACATCATCCGAAGCGATTCGGTATCGGATTCCACGCGCGCCATCAGCCGTCCGACCGGATTACGGTCAAAGAAGGAAACATCAAGCGAGAGAATATGACCGAACAGCTTTGTCTTTAGCGAAACCATGATATCCTGCCCGATTATCTCGAGCCATACTCGCTGTATGTACTGCAACAGAAGCGTTACACCCTGAATCAGGCCGATTAAGACCACGGTCAGGAGAAGTCCGCCAAAGTCGCCGTTTTGTATATCAACATCAAGCGCCTGTTTGAGCAGAATCGGCCAGTATAGCGACAGCAGCGTGGCTCCGGTCAGTATCAGCAGGCACCCGGCCAGGCGCCATTTATGCTCTTTTAAAAACGGCAAAAGCCGTGTGAAGGCGTCGCGCGATTTTATTTCGTGTTCGGCGGCCGTCTTTTCATCTTCGAAGAATTCGGTTGACATGGCTTAAGGCCTTTCAATGTAGCCGTTCTTTGTTCCAGTTAACCGGTCCGACAGGCAACAAAAAAGCCCGCTGAACCATCCGGTTGCGGCGGGCTTTAAAAAGCTTGTTATTATTTTCACAAACTATCTTTATCCCCACCGCCGCGGAAACCAATAAGTACACCGACCGAAATCGGGATACAAATATAGATGGCAGAATTTTGGCTCATCAAAACTTCTCCGCTACGGTTTTGGGTTATAAAATCATTAAATCCAGTTTACGTGTTCTTATTCTCAAAGGTTTCAAAAAATATAATCTGATTTTCGACATTGTCAATAAAAAATTTAGTCTTGAATGCCATATTTGTTAAAAACAGTATGATTTATTGTCTATTCCAATTCTCGAAAGTCCTTTAATCCGATAATTACCGGCAACACCAAACACTGAGAATTATCCATTGACAAAACCCGCAACAGGTATATACTATATTATAGTACATCAAGAGATTACAGACACTAAGCGGCGCCTTTTATATTCTAACACTGACCCTTTTGCGCTGGTATTAAGTTTGACGACAGGTATCATGGAGGATAAAATCATGAAGTCATTACGGGTAAACAACTTACAACTTTCGATGGCCGTTTTGGCTGTCCTGCTACTCACGTTTCAGCTCAGTGCGGCTGAAATCACTAATAAGACATTCAAGCAAAACTCCGTTGAAACCCGGGTTGTCAGCGCTCCCGCTCAGGGGATAATCTCAGATCAGCCGCTTCAGGATATACCCGATCTGAAACCGATTGAAAGTGGTTTCGACAAAGATGCTCTTGAGGTTAACTCTCTTTTACATCCGGCGCTGGGCGATGACGGAAACGAAACCCTCCTTCGCGGATATGAACACCATATCGACGGCAATCCCAACTGGGTGGTTTACTGGAATTATTCCGCCGACAACGGCGCCAACTGGAGTTCATGCTGTTATTTTGATATTTATGAATCGACTTATCCCTCAGTTGATTATCGCGGCCCGGATTCATATATGTACGGCGCAATGGTCCCGCCCAACGACTGGGGCGGCGGCGGCA
>DAOWOO010000122.1 GCA_030642025.1 Candidatus Zixiibacteriota bacterium
CATGAAATTGAACTGTGATTTTATTCCGGCCTTCTCGGAGAGTGTCATAAGATAATCAAACGTATCATACGGGTTTTTCATCGTGACAAAGCTTTTAATATTGGACAAAGCGAGCTTGGTCGAGTGCCTTTTTAGGATATCGCCCCCGATGGTTTTTAAAAAGCCGAGAGGATTTTTCCACATATACATAAAGTCAATATCATGGCTTAAGACGCATTCAAACCGGCGTTCTTTTCTCGGTTGTTCAATCTCAAGATGAACCAGCATATTCCAGAGCATCTCGGCATATTCATTGACAACCGGCCTATGCAGAAAATTATGCTTGAAAGCCAGCGAGGCTTCAGCGGGAAAACGATTATGATTATCGCGCCGTTTTATGGCATACTCTTCCCAGCGGGTAAGCATGAAAAACGTGCCGGCAAAGATATCGATTGAGCATACCATAGCCACGACTGATGGTTCCGCCTTGTTTGGCGGCGGGGGAGAGATTAGCGCCGAGCGGACATTGGCCTGATCGGTTCCATGAATTACCGGGACATCTTTCTCGGGGGTGAACCTGTTTTTCGCGTACCGCATCGTTTCGGGAATACTGGCCGCCGTATAGTATTTGTCCCCGTCGCGGAAACGTCCGAAAAAATGATCCTCGACCACAAGTTGGGCGCTGTTTTCCAGGACAATCCGGTAGTTTTTGTTTTCTTCTCCGGGAATTATCAGGTATTCCAAGCCGAGAAATTCGCCCAGAAGGATATCGATACTGTATGATCTTTCCGGAATAAAATTATCCGGAATAAAAACTCTAATCACCGTCTATATCTCCCCGTGCCCGGCCACGAAAAACTATTCCTGCCGAGTATACGGCTTCAAAAAAGCCCCATCTGCATTTGATAACATACTTTACCCTTTTGGTCAAAACAACCAAAAGATTGATCGAGCCCCGGGTTTAGACTATTGACGGCCGTAGTATAAACTGCCAAGCAGTCGTCGAAGTTTTCTCAGCGCGCGGTGGCAGTTGACTGAGAGCTTGTTTCCGGTGGAGAATTCCCAGGTAAGACGGCAATCGGCGCAGGCGGGATCATCACACATGAAAAAGGCCGGGTTTTCTTTAAGGATTTCCAGTTCTATGGCCAGGGTGTGAGCCATGTCGGTAATTTTTGAGGGAGCCTGCCCGATTGTACCCTCGCGCAGGATGGCCCCGCGTTCCCTGTAGATGGGAATGAATTTATTAAATCCGACACCGCATCCTCCGGCCCAGTTGCGCTTGAACAGTTCTATTTCGCCGTTCCCGTTTCGGTAATTGACGCCGCAGGGGGGACGGTCCTGGTGGAATTTCATCATGCCGATAGCTACATGGGTGGTTCCCACGCCGACGACTTTTTCATCGGTACCAATCTTAAGATTTCTGCCATATCCGGATTCCGCCATCTCCTTTAAGGCATTATAGGCATAACTCTCGGGAGTATGCCTGCTCATCAATTTTTCAGCATTGGCTCCGATAGCCACAAAACGCTGAATTGGATGAGAACTGCAGAAAGCATCCGGGTGTTTCAGCATGGCATTGGCAATAGCTCCGGCATAGGAAGGGGAGTTCCTGTCACTTATAATAGCGGCATGTTTGGCGCTCAGCGGCAATGGCCAGACATTGACAAATGAATCGGTAACTATCGTTCCATCAGGGGAGACGGCTTCCAGAAGAGCATTGATAACTGTCTTGGCGCCGCCTTCAACATATCCGATTGATTTCAGCGATGCCTTGACATTGTACATATATCCCGACCGGACGCCGAGTTTTTTGAAATCCTCAACCAGTTGGTTATAAGTGACCTTGTCATTTCTTGATGCGGTCTCAACGGTTGTAGTGCCTGTTGACATATATATGCCCCTGCATTGCTTAATGTTTTACATTTCTAATCGGTCGACTCGGGCAATGCTGAATACATTTAATTACGTAATTTCAACGGTTTCTTTCTGTTCAACAACAGCCTCCATTTCCGGACGGATCCGTTTCAACTGAAGGTGCCTTTTTACAGCGGCCGGCTCTTTGTCAGTCTGCCGATTCATTTCATATTTTTCAATTAGCCGGGTGCGGTCGAGTATTTTTTGCGCCCTTTTCAAAGTCGGTGGCGAGATGAAGGTACTGCCGGACATGGCTATCCCACGACTTTCACTGTCGGCTTTGGAGGTTAGGGTGATAATACGCCGGGCCTCTTCGATTTCCTCATCCGAGGGAGTGAACATTTTCCTGGCCGGTGAAATCTGGCGCGGTGTCATTACCAGAATACCCTCAAATCCAAGTTCACGGCCCTGGCGAAGGTGTTCATTGAAGCCGTCTTCATCATGTACCTGAACGAATGGTGTATCGATTGGGATTACGCCACCGGCCCGGGCGGCCATCGAGATCAAATGTCTCGGAACTAAAAGAGATCGCCCGCCGGGTCCATGGAGACCTTCCATATCGGTAAGAAAATCCTCACAGCCGTAAAGCAAGCCAATCACCCGTGATGAGGCTCTGGTCATAGCAAGAGCGTTCAAAACCGACTCCGGAGTTTCCATCAGAATGATTATTTTAAAATGCCCGGTTTCAAGTCCGAGTGTTTTTTCCTTGAGAGTCAACTGGGCATCAAAGGCCTTGATATCGTCGGCATGATAAGCCTTGGGAAATATTATGCCATCCAGTTGACGGCAGGCGACTTCATCGAGATCGAGAAGTGTTAATCCGCTTTCGAGAGGATTGATACGCACCATAACAGTCTGGTTACTTGCCTTACGGGCCTTTAGGACTTCGCGGATTACCTCGCGGGCGCGCTGTTTACAGTCATCGGGGACAGCGTCTTCAATATCCAGAACGACGCAGTCGGCCTTGGAGGCAAACGCCTTATCGATAAGCTTCCTGTTATGCCCCGGCGTAAAAAGCAGGGTTCTTAGCACCCGGCGTTGGTCGTAATGATTTGACAAGAACAGCCTCCTTTTATTTTCGCGGTACCAAAACTGTGCGCTTGAAACTTAAAACCGGCGTATGATCCTGGTTAAAAGCTGTTGTTTCCACGCTGACCATCCCGCGATCCGGTTTGCTTTTTGATGGTTTGATATTCAGCACTTTTGATTCGGCATACAGGGTGTCGCCGATAAATACCGGAGTGAGATGTTTGACTTCATCATATCCGAGATTGGCGATAGCTCGCCCGCTGATATCCCGGACAGTCAGACCGACTACCAGTGAAAAAACCAGGGTTCCAACGACCAGGACCCGACCATGATGAACCTCGGCAGCATAGACAGTATCCAAATGAACGGGATGATGATTCATGGTCAGCAGGCTGAACAGGTTATTGTCCGATTCAGTTATTGTTTTGCCTGGCCAATGGCGGTAACAGTCGCCAATTTTAAAATCTTCAAAGTAGCGACCGAAAGGCAGGGCTCTGTTTTCAGATTTTTTAACCGTATCCGGAATTACCGTCTCTATCATGCGGGCGACTCCTTTTATTTTTGGGGAATACTTCTTCGGCATACTCCCGACTTTTATCCTGATCTATGGATGTATTCAAAAGGTGTACCCAATACCGGGGCCCATGTCGTTATGGTGTAACTACTGTTCCTATGGGAGGTTGTGAAGAGTGTGGGGAAATATTAATGGGCCCGTCAGAAATTGCGGGAAAATCAGGCTGGTTGTTAAAGGAAAAATGTTCCGTATTATGATCGGGATAATTTCATGGCGCGCCGAAATTTAGCCCCGGAGATTCTGAAAATCAAAACCATGAAAATGACATACAGTAACATATCATTTATAGTCAAGGCATAGATAATAGCTATCGGATTGTCAAACTGAAGACCGGCAAATAGAAATGATACTGTGCATATTAACTGCGACACCTGCCATCTGGCCGCCACTTCCTGTCGGTTGGAAACGCCGAAGGCTGTTGACAGAGGTGAAGCGACAAATCGAATTGCCATGGCCGGGGCGAGAATGCGCGTGAACTCTCCGGCCATGCGCCAGTTTTCGCCGAAAATCAGTCCGAACAGAAACGGCGAGAAAACCATTAGAAGTAATGCTCCGGGAATTGATATCATTATCAGTTTACGAAAAGTGCTTTCCACAAGGGGAGAAATATTGCCGCTTTCATTTTTTTCCTGAGCCAGTTTCTGAAAGTACACTTTACCAATCGAGGCCCCAATCAGAAAGAGCGGAATCAGCAGGACTCTCATTGATAGTGCATACTGCCCGACAAACTTGGCATCAAGATAACGTGTCATGAAGATCACAGGAAGAGAAAGGGATAGTGTATTTACAAAAGCTGGCCAGGTGGAATATATCGGGTATTTTTTATATCGCGCGGCGGCATCAAGCATCCGCCTTTTATTAAGGGATTTGAGAATATATTTTAGATCATCTTTAATGATCCGCCTGGCCAGTATTGCAGTCGCCATCACGGCGCCGGCTACCTGACCGGCAATAAGACCAACCGTTCCCATGGACGATAGTCCGGTTCCGATCTGAACTGAAACGGCGGCGCTTGACTGCCCTATTTTTGAAATAGCAATTCCCTTGAAAAGCCTCTTACGGGTAAACCAGGAATTGAAAACCTGGTACAAGCCGAGGGCCAAAAGGCTTAATGGCATTATCCAGAGCCACGGGCCGATATCGGCATTCCCCAGAATACCGACAATTGACGACCGAAACAGGACGATTAATATACCGGAAAGAATAGTCATCCCGACTGCAACGGCTAAAGATAGTATGAAAAGATTGGCGGCGTCGCGGTCATCCTCCGGCAGGACTATTGCCATTTCATACCGCCAGCTTAGAACTACTGCGCCCACTGTTACGATTGAGACATAAAGGGCTAAAGTGCCGAATTCCTCAGGGGTATACAATCTTGTCAAAACCGGTGCGGCCGCGGCCATTATTACCTGACCGAGAACCGAGCCCGACATAAGAGCCAGGACATTTCGGGCAAAGCCACCGGATGGCAGAGATTTATCTATCAAGGCATGCAAGCGGCTTTTCTCGGAATTGGTATTTCGCCCCTCGCCGGCGGATGAGGCCTGCCCCTTCGTTTCGGGTTCAATCTTTGTCTGATCTTTGGAAGTCACCGGCACTAAACAAAAACCCCTGCATGCTCTTCTGCAATAAAAAAATTCCAATTAAGAATGACTACAAGATTAGATCGAAAATAAACCGGGAATCTTGAGCGGATAAATACCTTATTTCAGTTTCCTGATAAAAGGATGCGAGTCGGCTCTGACGCCGGACGGCTGAGTATTGCGGATACTATGGACCAGGACAATCGATGGTTTGGCGTCATCCAATCCGAAGCCGTTGCCGGCCAATATTTCCTTATATATAAC
>DAOWOO010000416.1 GCA_030642025.1 Candidatus Zixiibacteriota bacterium
GGTTATCACCGGCGTTATGACCAATTTATGCTGCGAATCGACGGCCCGCGATGCGTACTTTCGGGACTATCGTGTATTTTTCCCGGCCGACGCCACCGGGGCTGTAATCGAGGAAAGGCATCGGGCCAGCCTGGTGAATCTGGCCTATGGGTTTGCATCGATTACGACAACAGAGAAGCTTTTAAAACAGTTTAAAAAGTAGTCGCGGGGAAAAAATTATGAGAAGATACTGGATGTTACTTATAATATTGGTTTGTCTTCTACTTTGCGGTGGAGTGGTATTTGGGGGTCAAACCGGCGTAGACATTCAGTCCTATCATATTACCATGAAGGTCGAACCGGAGAATGATCTGCTTCGCCTGAGTGTTACAATGGAATTGACGAAATCAGATAATCTCGATGAATTCATGGTACTTTTCACATCGTTTGCCAATATCCAATCGATCAAAGCTAAGGATCGTGCAACTGATGGCGGCTGGGTAAATATGCTGTACCGGGCAATTGACGGTGACACCGTGTTTCTGGGGGTGCATCATGAGCTGTTATACTCAACTGATATATCCGTGCAATTTGAATATGTGCTTGCTTTCGGCGATATCAGCGACCGCCTGGCGCTGTATCGGGAGCATCGCTGGTATCCGATGATTCTGGGCGATATTGCCATATATGAGTTTTCGGCTGATCTGCCCGATGACTATATTTTCATTTCCACAGGCGAACCGGTTGAAACCAATAATTGGAGTCAGGATGATAACTCAAAGGTCAATACGAAAGTGCCGGTGTCGAAATTTCCGGTTGTTATTGCCCGGAAGGGTTTATATGTCAAATATGAGGTTGAAGATGAATTCACCGGCAGATCGCTGATACTCTACACGCTGTCGCTTAATGATGAGGGTCAGGGTATTTTGGGGAGTACTGTAGCCGGGTTGTTTGAATACCTGCATGATCTATACGGAGAGTACCGTCATCAGAATCTTGTCTTGCTCGAGAATCACGAGATCAAAGGTGTTGATGTATCCTCCGGCATGATAATGTTCGGCAATCATGTCATTGAAAATCTTCAAAAGGGACAGCCGCAGATGCTTCATACTGCCGTCGCTCAGCAGTGGTTCGGGTCCGGGGCTTTCGCCGAAATTAAGGGGAAGGGATATTGCTTTTTCACCATATCGCTTCCGCAGTATTTGAGTATGCTGTATCTGCGTGATGCCGAAGATGAAGCCGCTTTTGAAAGAGAGGTAAACAGCGCGCTGTCGCAGTACAAACCTCTGGCCGGAACCGATGCCGATATTCCGGTTATCGATATAACCGAACTCCACTCCCGGCAAAAAGCCCGGGTAATTTACGGCAAAGGGCCGTATATACTCGATCAACTGCGCCGCGGTTTGGGCGATAAGGATTTTGTGGATTTTATAAGCCGTCTCTATGGTGAATTCAATGGCCGGGTGATGACTTACGACGGCTTTATGAATGCCCTGCGGAAAGCCGACCGGTCGAAGTCAATTGCCGGGTGGGTCAGGCTTATGCTGAGTACAACGGGTATGCCCTAAGGAAAAATCAGTCCAAATAAAACACTCGCCTTTATCAGGAATCTTTTCTATAATAATAGTCGACCAGGTACCAGCAAACAGCAGTATCCTGGAATATTTTGTTTTACTCCTGATATTCTCACAAATATCTCAGTTTTGTATTGATACCGTCCGATCTATATATACAACAACCATTGCAAACGGAAGGGTATCCATCATGAAATATCGCAATTATATTGCCTATCTTATTGGCATTCTGGGGCTTGCGGCAATCACTCTGGTGCAGTGTTCAGGTAAGAATAATCCGACCGGGATTTCCTATCCTGACGGAGCCGCACTGGCTAATCATACCATAGTCGATGATTTCGGATTTATCCCCGAATCGACCATCGAGCAGATTAAATCCTCGATAAATATCTACTACGGTCACACCTCGCATGGAAGCCAGGTTTCGACCGGAATGGCCATGATACGCACTGAAAACGACCTGTATGATTTCAACAATGGCCTTTCGACTTTGTCCCTGACTGAGTACGGGGATGATCTCGGCCACAACGGCGACACCACCTGGGTGCCGATTACACGGAACCATCTAAGCTCACATTCCGAAACCAATGTGGTTGTCTGGTCGTGGTGCGGCGGATGCTCGGATAA
>DAOWOO010000402.1 GCA_030642025.1 Candidatus Zixiibacteriota bacterium
CCATGACCTTACCTTTGAGATAAATAATGGCGATCTCACCCTTAACTTCATCGGAAATCTTCATTTTCGTTTCCCCGTATGAAAGCTGTTTATTCTCTTTGCAAAATCAGCCGGACAATTTTTCTACCCGGAAGTGACTTATAATCTTAGCACAGATACGCCGAAAAATCAAGCGTTAAATATCATAATAAGCAAACCGTCCCGATGATATCAATCAATAATCTTGCAGTATTGCTCCCGATCTTCCTTTTTAACATTTCCCGATGGGAGCTGCAAAACTTCGGCGGTTGACGACCGACTGCCCCCAATATTTATTATATCTCCAAGCTTGATATCGTACGATGGTTTAACCTTCCGCCCGTTCACCTTTACCAGACCACGGTCGCCAAGTTCCTTGGCAACGGTCCGGCGTTTAACCAGCCCCACTTTAGAAAGATAAAGATCCAGCCGCATCGGACAGCGCCATCATTCCGGTGTCAGGGAACGTATCTCGACAAAGGTTTTATCGCGGATTTCAGAAATCCATTTATCCACGTACTCACCGGTTTTATTCTGGCGGGCCATCTCCTTGAATTTGTCGAAATCCTCATCTATGGTAAGTCGGTGCCCTTCCCGGTGGTCAAGAAGTTTTAAAATATGCAGTCCGAATTCGGATTTGACCGGGCCGAAGATATCGCCCGGTTCATTCAGGCTGTCAAGGGCTTCGGCGAATATTGGCGGCAGACCTTCAACCGGGAACCAGCCCAGTTCGCCGCCCTGCTTTCGGGATTCATCATCCGCTGAAAATGTTTTGGCCAGTTCGCGAAAATCGGCACCGTTTTCAATCTCGGCAACAAGTGAGTCAACCAGGCTAAAAGTTTGTGCCGTATCGGCCGGTCCCGGTGCGAGGCTGAAAAGTATCTGCCGGAAACGTCCCATATCACCTTCTCGGTCCTCACACTTGATTATATGCAAGCCGCTGGGCGTTTTCACCACACCTGAGATATCACCCTTATTCAGATTAAAAGCGGCTCGACCAAACTCCGGCATCACATCATCGAGTGAAATATACCCCAGGTCGCCGCCGTTAAGAGCCGCCGGTCCGGATGAATGCGTCATGGCCAGGGTAATAAAATCTGCTCCGGCCACCGCATTTTTTCGTACCGACTCGGCCAGTTGCCTGATCGAGTCCACCGTCATTTTCGAGGGCTGAAACTGGATCAGAATATGCGCCAGCCGGACAGTTTCCGGTTGCTCCGGGATAGAGTCTTTGAAATCCTCATAAAAATCGTAGACTTCCTGTTTGGATATTGAAATCCTGGCAAGTTTGGATGAAATCAGACGCTGTTTATAAATCTGGTTTTCAACTTCGGGCCAGAGACGGCGTTTAAAAGCACGGTAATTCATACCCTCACGAGCCAGTGCTTCCAGAAACTGGTCTTCGGTCGGATACTGTGATGCAATCGAGGTCACCCTATCATTGAGAGCCCGTTCCACCTCGGCTGATGACACCCTGATGGCCGTATCTTTTTTGGCTTCTATCAAAAGAAGCTGTTCGGATATCATCTGCTCGAGTACCTGAAGTCTGAGTTCCTCCACTTCTTCAGGAGACTCCGGCCGTATTCCCTGGTTGATGGCCAATAGCTGCATCTGGAGAGCCAGCTCGGAGGCCAGGATCGGTTCATTGCCGACCACAGCCACAATCCGCTCCACCGGTTCCATGCCGCCGGCAACCGTACCGGGAAACGCTGTCATCAGCGCCGCAAAGACAAAAGCTGATATTACAATAACACTACGGATACCGATCAGATCAGCCTCCTGTCGTCTCGGCAGGTTCATACCTGGCGGCGTCGATAGTAGCCCGCAGGTTGTCTTCAATAATTTCAATACTGGCCTCATTCTTTTTCTGCTCTACCCATTCCTCAAGAACTTTATGGCGTCTTTCACGGTCAAGAGTTCTCTTTAATTTGGATTTGACCGAGATAAAATCCTGGGTTTCCTCGGCGCGTTTATCGGCAACATAGATAAGTGAGAACTTGCCGTTTATCGGGACCGGGCCGCCGATATCGCCGACCGCAATATCCTCGGCGGCTTTATACAGGTCGGGATAATATTTCTCCATGATATAACCCATATCACCGCTGGAGGCGCGTTTCCCGGCTCGTTCGGTGTACTCCTTGGCGGCTTCCTTGAATTGTTTTATAGAATTGACCGATCGCTTCAGTTTCTTGGCGTCTGTAAATTTCGATACCATAATTTCGAAAATTCTGATCCGGGGAGCTTTGATATAGTCGGTAATATGGTCTTCATAATACTGGCGTAATTCGCCGTCATCGGGCGGGTCAGGATACGGCAGGGAATCATTCTCC
>DAOWOO010000326.1 GCA_030642025.1 Candidatus Zixiibacteriota bacterium
CCATTTTTTGTTTTGCATTGTATCGGATCGGGTACCCCGCATTTCCGCCGCGAAATATACCGTACCATTTGCGGTGGCGTCGGGCCCGTTCAGACTCCCCCCCCAGCCGAGGCTTTTACCTTTCAAACCCCCGGGAAATTCATTTCTCAGCTTTTTATACATACCGAAGAGAAAACCGATCTCACGCGCCCCAACACCGATATCACCGGCGGGAACATCGGTATCCGGACCGATGTGCCGGTACAACTCGGACATGAAGGCCTGGCAAAATCGCATCACTTCATTATCGGATTTACCCTTTGGGTCAAAATCGGAGCCCCCCTTCCCGCCGCCCATGGCCAACGTCGTCAATGCATTTTTAAAAACCTGCCCAAAGGCGAGGAACTTCAGGATACTCAGCGTAACGGAAGGATGAAACCGCAAGCCGCCCTTATAGGGCCCGATGGCGCTGCTCATCTCGATACGAAACCCTCGATTGACATGGATCTGGCCCTGGTCGTCCATCCAGGGTACCCGAAACATAATCAGCCGCTCCGGTTCGGTGATCCGTTCCAGAATTGCCGCCTTTCTAAATTCCGGGTACCGGTCCAGCACCGGTCGGACCGATTCAACCACTTCTTCAACCGCCTGATGAAACTCCTTTTGATCCGGATCTCTTGCCTTGATGGTATCTAAGATGTCCATTTAGATCTACCTCATAGAAATAATGATAAAATTGTCTTCATTTTACTACTTCCGAAAACCGAAGAGGACTCGAACATATTACCTATATACCAATGTCAACTTGAATTTACAATGATGAAAAAATAAGGGGGTGGACAAAATCAAAAAACGAGTAATCCTCAGGGAGCCGATTTCCAATCGGCACTCGCCAATGAAAACAGGGATTACTTGTTTTTCCGCCAGCGAGGATGGGTAATATTATATTTTTTTATCTTGTAGTTCAGAGTTCGAGGGGAGAGCCCCAGCTTCTCAGCGGCGTCTTTCTGAATCCAGAGACTCTCTTCCAGAGCGTTTAAGATCAGTTCTTTTTCCGATGCCTGGGTGGGTGAGAGACTTTGATCGAGATTTCCAGAAGCCACCTTTTGCTTGGGTGTGGGAATAATGACATTATCCATACGGATAATGGTCCCCTCCTGTAAAATGGCTGCCCGTTCAATGACATTGGACAACTGGCGAATATTACCGGGCCAGTCATACGCTTTAATCCGCTCCATGACGGTTTCGGAATACCCATCTATCTTCTTTTTCAGAGAACGACAGATTTTTGCCAGCATTGTTTGGGCCATAGGCTCAATACAATCTTTTCTTTCCCGCAAAGGTGGCAGCCCCACGGAAAGGATGTTGATACGATAGTAAAGGTCTTCACGAAATTTACCGGCTTCAATGAGTGCTTCAAGATCGCGGTTGGTGGCGACAATGACGCGCACGTCCACATGAATGGTCCGGTTCCCACCGACCCGTTCAAATGCTTTGTCCTCTAATATTCTCAGAAGTTTGGCCTGGAGCGACTGGCTGATTTCTCCAATCTCGTCCAGAAAAAGGGTTCCACCGTCGGCCTGTTCAAATCTACCTATCCGAAGGCGATCCGCTCCGGTAAAGGACCCTTTTTCATGACCGAACAGTTCGCTTTCCAGCAAAGTTTCCGGGATATTGGCGCAGTTGATCTTAACAAAAGGCCGCTTGGCGCGGCAACTGTTAAAGTGGATACTTCCCGCTAAAAAACTTTTCCCCGTACCGGTTTCACCGGTCATCATGATGGTGGCATCAGTCTGGGCGAATTTTTTTAATGTTTCAATCACCCCTTTCATGTTGGCACTCTCGGCGACAACCTTTTCAAAATCATAGATGACGTCCTGATTTCGCCTGAGATAGTCGATTTCGTTCTTGAGGCTGCGTTCCTCTATGGCTTGACTGACAGCATGAGTTACCCGGTCCGATGAGTACGGTTTGGCGATAAAGTCGGATGCGCCTTCTTTGATCGTTTTCACAACGATATCAGCAGGTTCAACACGACTAGTAACAATAACCGGTGTATAGGGAAGATCCGATTTAATCCAGCGCAGCAATTTAAACGGTTCCGGCTGCGACGGCAAGTCCAGAATAATCAGATCATAATGGCGGTTGTAAATGACATCTTTTATTGTCGTGCCATTGGAGAAAAAATCGAGTTCATAAGATCCGGCGAGAGAATCGGACAAAAAACGGCGAGCTCCGGAATCCTTTTCTAGAATAAACACACTTGGCATGGCAACCGAAAACCTTTCGAATCTTTAGAAAATTAACCCCTACCATACTGTGGTCGGTCAGCCAAGTAAAGAAAAAAATAAACTTTCGTAATTATCAGCAATCCAAAGCAGCCTTTCAGCCCATGAAATGAATAATTTACCCATAATTATTTTGAGAATCCCCAACCGGATTTTCAGGATTGAACCATGGCTCCCATCTTCTTGGCAATATCGTTAAATGCAAGAGAAACCGGTGAATCGGTGTGCTGTTCCTGAAACGAAATACCGGCGTCTCCACATTTGACTATATTGGGATCGATTGGGATTCGACCCAGAAAATCGATGCCCATGGATTTTGCCGTTCGTTCTCCGCCACCAGAACCGAACAGTTCGATGGATTCACCACAATGGGGGCAAGTCAATCCACTCATGTTCTCAATGAGTCCGAAAATCTCCATTTTAACAGTCCGGCAAAAATTAATCGACTTGCGTACATCCGCCAGGGAAACCTCCTGGGGGGTCGTGACAATAATGGCGCGGGCATCGGAAATCATCTGAGCAATGGTTAGGGGTTCGTCACCCGTGCCGGGAGGAGAATCGATCACCAGAAAGTCAAGCTCCCCCCATTCCACATCGGCGATAAATTGCTGAATGGCGGAATATTTGATGGGGCCCCGCCAGATAATGGCATCATCTTTGTTAGTTGTGAGAGACTCGATGGACACGGCACCGAGATTCGGTGAATATGCCATGGGAATCAGTTTCTTGTTCTGGTTC
>DAOWOO010000449.1 GCA_030642025.1 Candidatus Zixiibacteriota bacterium
AATTCCCTCGGTATTGAAATCCTCTATCCGGGTTATATAGACGCCTTGATGATTATCGTCGCCGACAATAATCTCCACTTTTTCCCAAACGTCCAGGAGTATTTCACTTTTTCCGATAATTGTCGCCACCTTTATCTCTTTCTCAGCTTGCTACTTCGGCCATCTTGTGCCGCCCCTGTTCTATGGCCAGTTCGAGTATCTTTCTGGCCAGAGCGGTGCGGCTCTGATCACCCTTGTGTCGGTAGATATACTCCTGGCCGGTACGAATAGTGTTGTTGAAGTACTCTTTGGCCTGATCGAAATCACCGATACGCCGGGACAGTTCGGCGATCATATAGGTGGCCTGTATCTGCTGATTCCCCGGAGAAATTTCCTTGCCGTTTTCAAAGGCCAGTTTGTAATGCTTTACCGCAAAAGTCAGGGCATCCTTTTCGCATAGGGGTATGCCCTCGATTTTATCCGAGAGTTTAACCAAAAAGTCGCGAAATGACGGGTACGCATGAAATCCCGGCGTTCCGTCATCATCGGAGGCGCCGAGGGCCAGTTCTTTATGTTCCTGAAGAATCTCTCGCGTTGTCTTCAACCGGCCGCTGACATCGCCGATCAGATCGCTAATTGAATTGAATTCGCTGACATATTTATCCTGGACAGGTAATAATGTTGCCTTCAGGTCGGTTGGTATCTTTTCATCATTAAACTGGGCCGCTATCGTCTGCTGCAATTCGGATATCTGGTCACCAAAAGCTTCCAGAGAGCGGTCGAGTCCTTTAAAGCGATTGAAAATTTCGGTAACAAATCCCTTAATCATTGTTTCCTGCGGATTGGCGCCCCGGCCTTTTTCACGGAAAAGCCAGCCGATCCGCAAATAAAAGCGACCGAGATCAAGGTCAATTTTACGATCATTGAACAACTCGTCGATAATTGCCAGAATCAACTTGAGAATGGCGGTTTCATGGAAGTACCGGTTGGAATCTAACGCTTCACCTATCATGCGGATAGGCGAATCGGCTTCGGCCAGCATATTCAGGTGCTTTTCCTTGACGATCTTAAGACGATAGGTCTTGAAATAGGAATCTTCTTTCCAGGATTTGTAGCTGTTATTGAATTCGCGGGTATAGAAACAGTGGTCACAGGTTGACGAAAAGAATAACAACGGATTAAACGACTGATACCGGGGATTGCGCCAGATACGTTCGGTCGGGCAAAAATCGGTGTCCCGGTCCCGCTCTGTATAGGCGCCGACTTTTATGGTTTCATATTCATTGATCGTTTTACAGATCGGGCATTCAATCCTGGTCAGGAAAAATGGCGATTCGGCCGTCATGATATTCTCCTCCGTGTACCCCTGGCGCTCAATGTCTGTTTAACCATTGATAGTTCGCCGTCTGTTATAGGCAGGGCTTTCTTTAATTGCATTTCATTTTGTTTTTCGGCCAGAAGCTTTCTGGCCAGGCGTATTACTTCCCGGCGATTCCGCGACTCTCCAACCGCCGCGTGGTCCGACTCATGACGATTATCACGACGGCGCGGCCAGACCATATTCTTGAAATCGATAAATTCCAGATTGGGCGGTTGATTCTCATCGGCCGGTTCCGGTGACACCCCCTGCAGCAGTACTCCGGTTCGGTCGGGTGTCGCTGTCAATAAACGCGGACGCCGCCTGACAACCGAGAATATCAATGCTATTAGCAATCCCGCTATCAGAAACCCGGCCAGGTTCAAACCGATATCAACA
>DAOWOO010000331.1 GCA_030642025.1 Candidatus Zixiibacteriota bacterium
CAGTACTACGAAGTCAACGACCGGTCGGGGTATTTTATTTTCCTGCAGACGCATCTGCGGTTCATGCTTGCTATTGACCGAGGAGCGCTCGTCTTTATAGGGAGTACCTGCCGAGACGATTCGGCAGGAGGTTTATCTCCTGGTCGGCCATCCCAATTAAATAGAATCATTGTGTACTGAAGCTGATTAGCGTCTGCATGCTCTTGACATTACCGGATAATATCTCCACATTGTCGCATTCAAAGCATATTCAAACAGGGAGTGTTACTATGAGTAAATCGAATATCATACTTATTAACATAGTTGTTACTTTTATCCTGGCCTTTAGCTGCCTGAATGCCAGCGAGTTCACCACCTGCTCTAATTGTAAGCAAGCCTTTTCAACCCGAAGTTTATATTGTACCCACTGCGGCGCCTGGTGGACATCACCGGACCATATAGTCAAAAATGAAATCTCAATCATGACGGACTATTATAAAATGGATGCAGACGGCACAGAACCAGCTCCTTATACCATAATGTATGACACATTATCATTTGGACTGACATTCCGCCACTATTTCAACACCCGCTATCAGCACCCGATTGTGCCATTTTCATTCATACCATATAATTATAGAAGCGATTATATCGAATTCAGCGCCGGATTATCTGATATTAATTATGAATTTCACGAATTAGATGATCCCGGATTAATGGGCAACTATAAGGATAGCAAAAGCCATGAGTTTTTTTCATTGAATGGACTATATCATCTTGAAAAAGTTTTTTTCGGCGGAAATCTGGCCTATAGTAATCTTACCATTGACGATGTAGATTCCGATGAATACTCGGATAAGTTGTTTGCATTTGGCGGTTCGGTCGGATATCATAATACAATGGCCAAGCTGGGGCTAAACCTGCAATACAGTAATATATCCAGAAACAGGACTTATGCACTGGAGGATAATAATTCCGTTAGCATTAACCCGTTTATCGAATACCTGCCTACTCCCACGATGCTTATAAGCGCCGGATTCAATTATCTGTCCAAATCCAGTGAGGACGATAACGACGAATATGCAATTCCGGTTCAGGTGAAGTATGTAACTCTCGATGATTGGTGGGAGTTCATATTCTCTTTCAGTTACAATGATGAAAAGGACGGGTTAAACATCCTCGATTTATCTCTGGAAATAAATAAGATGTTTCTCGATGCTTCTGTTTTTATAAAGCCTCAGTACATTCGCAGAACAAGAGAAGATACTGAAGGAGAATACAAAACTACTCGCATTCATTTTGGGGGAACTCATGCCTTCATGAGCAGGCATGTTATGTTGACAGTATCCGGATTTTATGGCTTTGGTGACAGCAGCTTCATGTTTCCAGATACAGATATCACCGATTATAGAGGACAAGTCACCTTAAAGGCGTTTTTCTGATAATTTATTGAGTAAACATAATACTGAAATTCTATTTCTCCCCCCTGGCCGCGGATTGACCTGCCAGCCACCCGGTTGAAAAAGCCGCCTGAAGGTTGAACCCACCCGTGTCGGCATCGATATCCAGAACCTCACCGGCGAAGTATAGCCCCTTAATCAGCCGTGATTCCATCGTCCGCGGGTTAATCCCTTTGGTACTGACCCCTCCGGCAGTGATAATCGCTTCTTCAAAATGACGGTGGCCGTTGACCTCGAATTGAAAATCCTTGAGCCATTGGCCGAGTCGTTTTCGTTCCGCTGAGGAAATCTGGTTTCCCAATTTCTCAGGGTCTATTCCGATCAGATCCAGGCAAACCGGGATCAGCTTCCGGGGCAGAAGCGTTTTGAGCAGGGTGCTGAATTTTTGCCGACCGTGCATATCCAATTCCCGAATAAGCCGCTGATCTAATTTCTGTCTATCAAGAGCGGGTTTAAGATCGATTGATATCACGATTTTCTTTCTCGACCGGAACGCATCGACAATTTGTCGGCTGAGCGAAAGTATTATCGGACCGGATAAGCCGAAATGCGTAAAGAGCATCTCGCCGAATTTCTCATCCTGCTTTTTGCCGTCAACCCGGAGACGTGCATTGACATTGCGCAGACTCACCCCCTGAAGACGCGGAGCAATGTCCCCGGCTGTTTCTATCGGCACCAGTGACGGGCGAGTCGGAATGATTGTGTGCCCAACCGATTTGGCCAGACGGTAACCATCGCCGGTCGAGCCGGTGGCCGGATACGAGGCCCCGCCGGTGGCAATAATAACCGCATCGGCGCGGTACAAGCGGGCATTGTCGCGAATGTTTTTCGAGCGGTTTGCCATAAATGGTTTTATGGCCGAAATCGGTTTACGGGGAACCTGGACGCCTATAATCCGTCCCTCTTTTATATGAAGCGATTCCACCGGTGAGCGTGTCCGAATACTGACCCCGCAATCGCGCACCCACTTGTCAAGAGCGTCAACTATCTTTTTGGCATCGTTGTCAGCCGGGAAAATCCGCCCGCCTCGTTCGCAATCGGTAACAATCCCCAATTCGGTAAAAAAAACAGATCAACTCCTAACAATTGATCTATCTTGGGCCAACCCAAAAATCTTTGCATTATATTGTTAAAAAGCTTATTGGGATAATTAGTTTTTATGATTTTTAAATTGCTTTGTTCGAGGTTTGGCAGACGATCAGATAAATTTCTAGCAGAATTATAAAAAAACTTATATTCATTTTTTTTGTCCAGCTTTAAAATCTCTTTGATTAAATTGTAGCTAAACTCCGATACTCCGCTATAGCGCGCTTCAATTAACGTTCTGACATCTATTCCATTTTTCATTTATTTTAACCTGTTATGTTTGCTAAGCTCCTTTTCAATATATTTTTGCAATTCGTTTTTAAATCTAGTAATAGAAAATTTCTCCGCCCATTCTTTTATTTCTTTTGGATCAAAATTATTAGAATTAAATTTATCACAAG
>DAOWOO010000017.1 GCA_030642025.1 Candidatus Zixiibacteriota bacterium
GGAGATCACCAACCTGGTTATTACCGGACTGAATGATACCGATGACGATTTCAGAAAACTGGCCGACTTCGTTTCCGGGCTTTCCAACCGTATCCCGATGCATTTTTCGGCATATTATCCTACTTATAAAATGACAAATCCGCCGACCCGGCTGGATCGGCTGTATAGAGCCTATGATATCGCCGCCGAAAAACTGGATTATGTTTTTCTCGGAAATGTGAATATTCCTGACAAATCGGATACGGTTTGCCCCGAATGCGGGGCAGTATTAATCAGTCGCCGTGGCTATGCTGTCAGGATTATTAATCTAAATGATGGTCGCTGTACATCCTGTGGCCGTGAAACCGGAATTGTGCAGTAATAAATATGCTGATCCCGTATTATAGGCCATCGCCCCTTCCGCCGATAAATATAAGAATAAAGTATAAGCGGTATCGCTGAGCCAATGGCAGAATCGACACGCAACGCCAGGGGAGCCGATACTGTGTTATATAGTGGATTAATATTGCTTTATCAGGATCGAGCTGATGCGCCAGTGTAATTTACTGAACAAATGCGTTATTTTGTCGGTTGTCGTCTTTCTGGGGCTTCCTGCTATTTCTTCGGCGCAATTTTATTTCGGCAAAAATAAGGTTCATTATACCAATTTCGAGTGGCAGGTTATGGAAACCGAGCATTTCCGGATATTCTTCTACGACGAGGAGCGCGACATCGCCCGAATGGCGGCCCGGATTGCCGAGGACAGTTATGTCATCCTGGCCTCGAAATTCAAGCATGAAGTCTATGAGTCGATTCCGTTGATAATATACAGCTCCCCGCATTTTTTCACGCAGACCAATGTTACTCGGTCGTTGCTGCCGGAATCAGTTGGGGGCTTCACCGAATTTCTCAAAGGGCGCGTGGTTGTCCCGTATAACGGATCGTACAAGTCGTTTTCACATGTCATCAGACATGAGCTGGTGCATGTCTTTACCATATCCAAACTTCGGTCGGTAATGCGCAAACAGCGATCTATAAGGATGGCGCCGCCGCCCCTGTGGTTTATTGAAGGAATCGCCGAGTACTGGTCAACCGGGTGGGATAGTGAAGCCGACGCCATTGTCAAGGATATGGTTTTATCCGGCCGGTTGTTCAGCATTCCGGAAATGTACCGCATCCGCGGTACTTATTTCATGTATAAACTGGGTCAGTCTATCTGCCGGTTTATCGATGAGCATTACGGCCCGGATAAGCTCCCGCTTATTTTTGAAAATTGGTGGAAGGGCAGGACATTCGATAAGATAGTAAAAATTACGCTTGGTGAATCATTAAAGGACGTCTCAAAGAAATGGGAGTATGATCTTAAAAAGCAATACTTTCCGGAAATCGCTGACGGCGGTTTGGCCAAGAGGGAAGCACGGCAGTTAACAAAAAGCGGTTATGCTGTCAAGGGGGTGCCGGTTATACTGGAAAACGGCAAAAATAGCGGGGAGTGGATTGTTTTCAAGGCCAACCGGCTGGGCTATTCCGGGTTGTACATGATGCCGCCGGACGGCGAGGAGAGGAAACTTTACACTTTGCTCAAAGGCGAACGGTCGGCCGGGTTTGAATCGCTTCATTTACTGCATAGCGGAATCGATGCCTCTGATGACGGGCGGGTGCTGTTTTCATCAAAATCGAAGGAAACGGATGTCCTCTATTTATTCGATATAAACCGAAAGCGCGTCATTCATAAATACCGATTTCCCGAACTGGCCGGCATCAGTTCGCCGCGATTTTCACCTGACGGTAACACCGCAGTTATAAGCGGCGCCCGCAGGTCGGGATTTACCGATATCTACCGGGTTGATCTCAATGACGGCAGTCTGATTCCCTTAATGATGGATATCTACAATGATATTGACCCGGTTTTCAGTGTTGACGGCCAAAGTGTAATATTCGCCTCGGATCGCTGTTTAGACGGCGACAATGGGGCAATCAACCTGTATGAAGTACTAATTAATAGCGATTCAATCAGGCAACTTACTTATGGTAACTGGCGGGATATTACGCCGGATATTTGTGAAAACGGTATATATTTTTCGTCCGATCGCAACGGATCATTCAACGTGTACCGGCTTAATCATAACGGAACGATAAACCAGATCACCAATTTATTAACCGGAGCCTATGATCCGAGGGTGACATCTGGCGGCAGGGAACTGATATTCTCCGGTTACCAGGATTTCGGTTTTCATATCTACCGGATGGACACACATGATTCAATAAGTGCCATCGCTGAGAGTCCGCCTTCAGGAACAGTATCATGGCGCCCGGCCAGCCTGGGTAGCGAGGCAGTGCGTTCCTCGTTAAAATATAGTACTGAATACTCGTCTGATATTGCCCAATCGGCCATTGCCTATGATCCTGTTTACGGCACTATGGGCGGCCTTCAGATGGCTCTTTCGGATATGCTGGGCGACAATATATTCTATTTTATTCTGACCAACACCGCCGAAACCAAGGATGATTTCATTACCAGTTTCAATTTCGGCGTGACGTACCTTAATATGAAACGCCGAATGAACTGGGGTGTCGGTTTCTTCCATTTCTATGATGAGTACTATAACGACTGCGAGGGATACTATTTCGAGCGTCAGGCAGGGGGACTCGTGTACTTCAATTATCCTTTGTCGAAATTCAACCGTTTTGAAACCAGTAATTACCTGCGCTATTCCAAGAAAGATGACTGGCCGTTTCTTCGGGTGCGCGAGGCCCTGCTTCTTTCGGATTATGTCTCATTTGTTTCCGACAACAGCCTCTGGGATATTTCCGGACCGATTGAGGGTCATCGGTATAATTTCACGGTCGGCATAACCTCGGCCCTGGATAAAGGCCGCCTGTTCAACCGTGTCGGCCTGTTTGATATCCGCCATTACCTCAGGCTGGGACGTTATTCGGCATTCGCCTCGCGGCTGTTCGGATACAGTTCCGCCGGCGATGAACCGCAGAGAATATATTTCGGCGGAAGCTGGTCGTTCAGAGGATATGATCGCCGCCAGTGGTACGCCCGTAACGTTGTTCTCGCCTCGCATGAACTCCGTTTTCCGTTGGTGGATAATCTACTGGTCGGTTTTCCGATCGGCGGAATTGGTTTTCAGGCAATACGGGGAGCGTTGTTTTTCGATGTCGGTTCGGCCTGGGACGATGATTTTGATCAGCTTCTCGGTTCATTCGGCGCCGGATTCCGGGTATCTCTGGGACAACTGGTGGTCTTGAGATTCGATTTCGCGCGCACGACTGATTTTGAAAAGATAAGCGACCGAACCGATTTTGACTTTTTCTTCGGGCGGAATTTCTAATGTATTCCAAAAAGCTGATACTGCTGTTTATCCTGCCTGGTTTGCTGCTATTGTTCGGGTGCAGCAAGAAGTTCCATCTCAGGCGGGATATCGTCATCCCGCCGTCGGACTGGCCGATGACCAGGCATGATCTGCAATCGACCGCTTCTGTTAAAACGGAATTCAGCGGGCGGTTAAATGTGATATGGGAAGCAAAAGCCTCAGACGCCCCCATCGGTCCCCTGACCATCGGCGCGGGCAAATTGATATTCCCCGGAAGCAAGGGAAGAGTCAGCTTTTATGATCTTCAAAGCGGTAAATACTGTGGCCGATATAAATCCAAATCAGGTGTCCAGACGGGAGTGGTGATCGTTGATTCGCTGGCCTATATGGGGATAGGACCCAGCAAAAACCGTTTTGTATGCATTAACCTGCATAATAATAAAGAGATCTGGCGGGTGAGTTTAAAGGATGTTTCAGGACAGCCGATAATAGTAGATAACCGGTTGTATGTCGCCTCGGCCGCGAATTTATGCCTATGCTTGGACAGGTTGTCCGGCGAGATTATCTGGCGTGATTCGATTGGCGGAGTGTGCAAAGCCGGACCGAGTTATGATAATGGAGTGATATATTTCCCGTGTGATGATGGAAAATTATTGGGCTATGATGCAATGACGGGCGAACTAATTCTGGAAAAAGCATTTGGTCAGCCTTTGATGTCGAAGGTTGTTGCGGGTCATACGGTATATGTTGCCGATATCGGAGGTGGTCTATATGCCGTCATGCAGAATTCCGGCCGCAAGGTATGGGAGCGAAAATTCGACTGGCCGATCTGGACTTCTCCGGCGGTCGATGACAAGGCGGTCTTTATCGGTGACAATGGTGGTTATCTGCATGCCCTTGATAAAACCACCGGCCATATTATTTGGCGTTTCAAAAGTGATGGTGTAATTTTGTCCTCGCCCGTTATTGTCGGAGATTACCTCGTGTTTGCCTCGCTTGACAGGTATCTTTACTGCCTCGATAAAAAAACGGGACACCTTGTGTCAAAACGCTTTTTCAATAATGAAATACATTTTCCCGCCGTTGTTACCGGTAAGTCTATAATCGTTGCCCTGCAGAATGGCTCGATTCAGTGTCTGGGAGAGTAAGATGAAAGAACCGGTTTATAACGAAGCAGACCTGAACACCAATATAAACGTCCTGGCGCATGAAACCCTGCGGGAACTCTATATTGCCGCCAAAAAAGTGTCGATATATTCGGCGCATCATCCTCTTACTCAAAAGGCTATCGGCCAGCCGTTTTTGCGGATGGAGAAAATCTTCCGGTTTAAGAGATATTGCAACCTGCATATATCCGAAGGGCACTTCTTTGTGTTGAACATCCGCACCAAACCATCGCCATTTTCCGACCAGATAATGGACTATATGCAAATGCTGGATATTAATGATATTCTGTTTGAAACGGGTATGACGGCGGATGAACTGGTCCTGTTTCTGGATCGTTTTGTCAAAAGACTGCCGACCACCGATTACCGGAACTTGATGACAACTCACCTGGAGACAAACCGGATCGGCACCATACATGTTAACAGTTCAATCGGTAAAGATATCTACGATAAAGGATATAAACTTCGGGGTGAAATACCCCAGGATTTTTCAGTTCGGGCCATAGCCGGGTCGATTATCGGTGATGATTATATGCATATGGCGAACATCCTGGCTGACCGGACGATCGAATATCATGAATTTATCTCGCAGTATCATCATGATTATCACTGGCCGCTTCTGGCGTATCTAATCCCGGAGAAAGTCGCCGGAATTGAAACCGGGACTCTGATATTAAAGCTTGAAGCACAATTCGATGGGGACAAAGCAAATGATATCGAATATTGCAAAAGGCTTGTGGCGGCCCTGGATTACCACCCTGAACGGGATACGATACTCGAAAGGTTAAGTACTACCGCAATTGGCCAGAAAATTGACAAGGATTCCCTTAACGAGATTCTCCCGGAAACCAGTCGAATCAGAATGGAATCATCGGGGCAGGTTGATCGCTTTCTTGAGGCGGTCTTCGATCAATCGATTGCATATGATCGCCTGAATCAGTTTGAAGATCATTTTGGACGGCTATTACGAACCGGACAACTTGGAAAAGCACAGTCGGTTATGGATTTTCTTCTGGAAAATCTGGCCGGTGCCGACCACGACAAACGTCAGCAAGCGCTTCTGCTTTTAAAGATCGTGTTAAATCTTTACAGTCGACTGAGCAATACGCCGTTGATAGAACATCTGGTTGTAAAAATCGGCGAGTATTTCAAACTATCAAGAGAAACTTTTGAGTTTTCCGACTTGGTATGGGAAATTGCCAGGGCCTCCCTGAGTGAAAAAAATTACGACCGCCTTACCGCAATATGTCAAATATTATCTGAAAAACGCCGCCGTGTGGATGGTATATGGAATTATGAATCGGTGGCGGCTAAAAAGGCAATCGATGAACTCAACCGCCGCGAAGTAATTTCGCAGTTGATAAAGGAATTGGTCGAGGGAAACCATGCCCATCATCAGGCGGTCAGGGATATAATGATAGCTATCGGCTCCGATGAGGTTGCGGTGGCTCTGTCAGCCCTGATATCTCATGAGTCGCGTCTTGTCCGGCAGAATGTACTTAAAATCCTGTCGGAACTCGGAAAATCCTCACTGTCTGTCTTTGGTGAATTTATGGCCGATAATATCAATTTTGAGCGGGAGGCCAACCGGCGCGAACTTCCCGATGAGAAATGGTACCAGGTTCGCAATGCCATTTTCGTTCTGGGGGCGTTGATGGATTCGGAAGGTTGTCTGGCGCTCAGGTTGAGAATCAACGACACTGATGTGCGTGTCCGCCGAGCTATTGTTTCGGCCCTGGAAAAGATCAAAGGAGAGCGGGCCGCCGATAGCCTGATGGTCATGTCAGACGACCCGGACGGCGAAATACGCGAAGCTGCTATCATTGCCCTCGGACTGGTGGGCACAACTGATAATATCCCGGAATTGATAGATCTGGCCTACCGTCACCGCTCGGAAATCATAAGAATAATTTCCACTATGGGCAAGCTGGGCGGTGAGGATGCCCGGAAATTCCTCTCAGTCCTTTTAAATGACCCGCATGAGCAATCCGAATTCACTTCCGGCCGTTCATCGCGCGAGGAACTGAAACTGGCAACAATAAAAGCACTCGGCCGAATAGGCGACAAAACGTCTCTGGAAACCATAAAAGAGTTCGGCAATTCCATATCAAAAAGCAGGAAGCTTTTCTTCGGCGAATCAAAACTCAGTAAGATCGCCGGCGATATCCTGAATCGTAAGAATAAATAATCCCAACTACTGCCAATACTGTCAAAATGGCAACAGGGGCCGCCATATAGGCATTGGTATATGCCCGAATGGCAGTTGCGTGTCAGTCAAGCAATTATATGAAAGCTGTATCTTATTGATAATATACGTGTTACAATTATTGGCACGGACTTTGATTATAAAGTAAGTAGATATGAAAAAAATGAGAAGAAAAAGTAAAAAACGGAGGTAAACAGAAATGACACTCGTACGTTACAATCCTAAAAGAGTCGTGTCCAGCGTAGACAGAGATTTCGACACCGTGTTTGATTCGTTCTTCAAGGCTCCGGTTTTCAGGAGTGAATACAATTGCGACTTCATGCCGCGCATTGATATTGTCGAGGAGAAAGATAGTATTTCTCTTCAGATTGAACTTCCGGGTATGAAGAAGGATGAAATCAAGGTTGTGGTCGAGGACGGCGCTCTGACTGTCAGCGGTGAACGCAAGCAGGAGACCCGGGACGAGGATACCAATTATATCCGCGTCGAACGCGATCACGGTTCATTCTCGCGGTCGTTCACGCTTCCCGAAAATATCGACAGCGAGCGGGTCTCGGCCGAATACAAGGACGGTCTTCTGCATATTACCATGCAGAAAACCGAGAAGGCCAAACCGAAAGAAATCGCCGTTGAAATCAAATAAGACGAAGGCATTTCAGGCGAACTGTGGAAACGGACGGGCGGATTATGCCGCCCGTTTTTTAAGAAAGAAAAACTGAAAGGATAAAATAAAATGGGCAAAATAATAGGTATAGACCTCGGTACCACGAACTCATGCGTGGCCGTTATCGAGGGTAAGGATCCGGCGGTAATAACCAATTCGGAAGGGGCTCGCACCACCCCCTCGGTGGTGGCCGTTGACAAGAACGGGGAGCGTCTTACCGGGCAGATAGCCAAACGCCAGGCAGTGACCAACCCGTTGAATACGGTGTTTTCAATCAAGCGGTTTATGGGTCGCAAATTTGACGAGGTCCGCGAGGAGGCAAAGAATTACCCTTATAAAGTCACTGCCGACGGCAATGGCAATGCGGTGGTCGAAATGAACGGCAAGAAATACACGCCGCAGGAAGTTTCGGCGATAATCCTGTCCAAGATGAAAAAGACCGCCGAGGATTATCTTGGTATGAAAATCACCGATGCAGTTATTACCGTGCCAGCATATTTCAATGACAGTCAGCGTCAGGCAACCAAGGATGCCGGAAAAATCGCCGGGCTGAATGTCCAGCGGATAATCAATGAGCCGACAGCGGCAGCGTTGTCATACGGACTCGACAAGAAGAAAACCGGCAAGATAGCGGTGTATGACCTCGGTGGCGGAACTTTTGATATCTCCATTCTGGAACTCTCCGACGGTGTCTTTGAGGTTCTCTCCACCAACGGGGACACGCACCTGGGCGGCGATGATTTCGATAAGCGGATTATTGACTGGATGGTTGACGAGTTTAAGAAGCAGGAGGGTATTGATCTTTCCAGGGATCCGATGGCTCTCCAGAGATTAAAGGAAGCGGCCGAGAAGGCCAAAATTGAGCTGTCATCGACTATGGAGACAGGTATCAATTTACCGTTTATAACTGCCGATAACAACGGCCCGAAACATCTCAATCTCACATTAAGCCGGGCCAGATATGAACAGTTGGTGGATAATCTTCTGGAGCGGACGGTAAATCCCTGCCGAAAGGCGGTGGAGGACGCAAAGATATCATTCAGTGAAATTAACGATGTCGTACTGGTGGGCGGTATGACCCGTATGCCGAGAGTGATTGAGATTGTCAAAAAATTGTTCGGACGGGAACCTAATAAAAGTGTCAATCCCGATGAAGTCGTTGCTGTCGGCGCCGCAGTTCAGGGTGGTGTTCTGGCCGGTGATGTCAAAGATGTTTTGCTTCTTGATATCACCCCGCTGTCACTGGGTATCGAAACGCTCGGCGGGGTCACCACCCGGCTGATTGAGCGCAATACGACTATCCCGACCAAAAAGACGCAGATTTTCTCGACCGCCGCCGACAGTCAACCAGCGGTGGATGTTCATGTCCTTCAGGGTGAGCGCGAAATGGCGATTGACAACAAGACTATCGGCAAGTTCATTCTTGACGGTATTCCGCCGGCGCCGCGCGGCGTACCCCAGATCGAGGTTACTTTCGATATTGACGCCAACGGTATTATCAATGTGACTGCCAAAGATATGGGAACCGGCAAATCGCAGAATGTCCGTATTGAGGTTTCGGCGGGACTCAGCGAGGCTGAAATCGACAAGATGGTTAATAACGCCAAATCGCATGAAACTGAAGATAAGGATAAGCGCAAGAAAATCGACACGCGCAATACCGCCGACTCGGTGGTTTTCCAAACTGAAAAACAACTCAGCGAGTACGGCGACAAATTGAACGCCGATGACCGGGCCAAAGTCGAAGCGGCGGTCGGCCGTGTCAAAGAGGCTTTGAAAACCGATAATGTTGCCGAGATGGAATCATCGGTCGAGGCTCTCAATCAGGTGTGGCAACAGGCGGCCTCGACAATGTATCAGCAGGCATCGGCAAATACCGGGCAGACCGGCTCAGCCGGTGCCGGCTTTGGCTCAAACCGCGATGGCGGCGGATCTTCGGATAATACGGTTGATGCCGACTATGAAGTAGTTGATGAGAAATAAGGGCAAGCGCCATATACCAGGACCAAAAAGGGGTCGGATGCGGCCCCTTTCTTGACAAAACGCTTCAGGATACGTAAGGTATAAGAAAGTGAACCAAGCTACGGCGACAATGTCAAAGGACTACTACAAAACGCTCGGTGTTTCCGAAAACGCCGCCGAGGAAGATATTAAGAAAGCGTTCCGGAAACTGGCCAAACAGTATCACCCGGACCGAAACAGGGGCGATAAAAGCGCCGAGGAACGCTTCAAGGAGATATCCGAGGCTTATGATGTTTTGGGCGACAAGACCAAACGCCAGCAGTACGACACCATGCGCAAGTACGGTGCCTTCACTGGTGGGCCGAGTTTCGATCCTCGCTATTCCGGCGGATTCGATGCCTCGCAGTTCGAGCGGTTCTTCCGGTTCGACAGCAACGAGGGGGTCGATATATTCTCCGAACTTTTTGGCACCCTGTTCGGCGGGCGGCCGTCTTTTCGTCAGGGGGCACGACCGCGTCGGCGGCGGCAAAAGGGACGGGATGCACATGTATCGCTGAGGATATCGTTTATGGAAGCTGTGCGGGGTACCGAAAAGATGATTATTGCTAAAAACCCCGGGGCGCAGTTAAGACGCAGAAAAATAAAAGTAAAAATACCGGCCGGTATTAGTGGCGGAGACAAAATCAGACTTCGCGGAATGGGATTTCCCGCGGAAACCGGCACGGCCAACGGAGATTTAATCGTAACCGTGAATGTACAAAAAGACCAGCAGTTTGACCGGAAAGGGAATGATATTTATACTAAAAAAAATATCGCCTATCCGAAAGCGGTTCTGGGCGGTAAGGTCAAGGTCAAGACCCTGTCCCGGACGATCAGCATGACTCTCCCGCCGGGGACCAAACCGGGAACGAAACTCAGGCTAAAGGGAATGGGGCTGTCGGTCAACGGTATTCAGGGCGATCAGTATGTTGAGGTGACTGTTGATATCCCCGACAAGGTCACCGAGCGCCAGAAAGAGCTTCTCGAGGAACTGGCGAAGACGATGGAGTAGAGCCGGGTGTTGGGAATATAGCGGTTCTATTATTACAATTTATTTTTGGCATATTCGTGCAGAAATAGTTTGGTATGCTTTATAGTAAAGAACAAAAGAATGCCATTTCCGGGAATGATGAAGAAAGAATAAAGGCTTACTTTAATGAGTTGGGATATAATGTTGAAAAAATGGACGTTGATAATAAACATAAACGCCCAGATTTCTATATAAGCAACAAAGATAATAGTATTGAGTTTAATCTAGAGGTTAAATCGTTTTTTGTACAAGAGGAATTTCATAAGAGAAAATATATTCAGACATATATTGAAGATTCATTTAAACCAAATGTGGCCTGCGGCTGGAATTTGTATACGCATATCAATGATGTATTTAATTGCCAACTACCTGACATTAAGAGGAGAATTAAATCCTTCGAGAAGGTTGTAAATAATTTGTTAATTGAATCTGATAAAAATATAAACGGAATATTACATGATGGCTTAGAATTTAAACCCTTACCTGATTTGCCAGCTTCCAATAAATCTGTTTTCATTGGTGCAACTAAGCTCAATGCAAGGGATAGGATACGGTCAATTATCAGAGGCTCATATAAACAGTTTAAGGCCGTCGAGGATAAAAATAGGCCGAATGTTTTAATAATAGTAAACCAAGATTTCTTTCCAAATGTTGATGCC
>DAOWOO010000379.1 GCA_030642025.1 Candidatus Zixiibacteriota bacterium
GTAATGGCAGTCCTGACAGTTTCTGCCTGTGCACAGGACAATACTGTCATTGATACGGTGCACAGCGCACCGGGAATCATTATTGAATCATCAGTTGATAGATCCGAGATATATCTTGGCGATTTGATAACGTACCGCCTGACCATTATGTGTGATAGCAGTATTTCTCTGGCATACCCGCATGTCGGCGCCAGCCTAGGTGCATTCGAAATCAAGGATTATAAGGCCGAGGAAATTGAGAAACTGGGTAATGGCCGGTTTGAAGTTGAAACCCGTTTTATCCTGACCACATTCACAACCGGTGATTATGTTATTCCTCCAATTCCGGTGGAATTCATGACCGCTGACAGTGTCCGTAAAATCCTGATTTCCCAACCGATGCCGATTCTCGTTAAATCGCTGATTGCCGAGGGCGCCGATACCGCCGATATCCGCGATGTCAAGGGACCTCTTGATCTCGGCAAGGAGCTTTCAATATGGTACTATATTACCGGTGTGATTCTTATTGTTGCACTGGCAATTATTTTCTGGGTGTGGCGGCGGAGCCGCCGCAGGAAGGGGAAAACCGAACCTGTTGATGATCGCAAACCGTGGGAGATAGCTTTTGAAGAGCTGGCCATGCTCAGGGAGAAGAATCTCCCGGAAAAGGGTGAGTTCAAGCTCTACTATATTGAGTTGACCGATATAATCCGGGCATATCTTGGCCGAATTTACAAAATCCCCGTGCCGGATATGACCACCGATGAGTTTTGCCTTAAAATGATTGGTAAACAAGTCGACTCAGGTATATACGAACGGGTGAAGCGGTTTTTGAACCACGCTGATCTGGTGAAATTTGCGAAATTTGTTCCGGAGCCGGATCGGACGGTTTTGGATTTTGATGAAGCCCGCGAAATGGTGGATTTTGTAAGGCGGCAGGAATTGGCAAAATTTACGATCCCGCCTCCGATAGTAGAGCAGGTATCGGGATCCGGAGGAACCGGCCATGTTTAGGTTCGCCGGATTTCATATTACCCTTTTTGAGCATGATATCGCCATCCCGGCGATGGCCATATTCGCCGTAGCCCTGGCGGTGATTATACTTATGGTGCTGTATAATCTCAAGAAAAGGCGCACCCATGCCGCGACTATCAAGTACAGTGATTTGAAAATAGTCAAGCGTTCGGCCAGAACAGGGCGATCGCGGTACCGGTTTCTTCTGATCGTATTTCGCATACTGGCGCTGGGATTTCTGGCGATTGCCCTGGCCCGGCCCCAGGCGGGGACGGAAAGCCGGGAAGTAACCTCGGAGGGGATTGATATCATGCTGGCCCTTGATGTTTCGGGTTCCATGAAGGCCGAGGATTTCAAACCTCGTAATCGCCTGTATGTAGCCAAGGAAGAAATTAAAAAATTCGTCAATAAGCGGTACAGCGACCGTATCGGGCTGGTGGTGTTCTCGCAGTCATCCTTTACCCAGTGCCCGCTTACGCTCGATTACGGCGTGCTTCTGACATTTCTCGACCAGGTTCGTTTCGGGATGATAAAGGACGGCACCGCCATCGGGATGGCTCTGGCCAATTGTATAAACCGACTGCGCGAAACCCCGTCAAAATCGAGAGTAATAATCCTGCTTACCGACGGTATTAACAATGCCGGGCAGATCGACCCGCTGACCGCGGCCACAATTGCTAAAACCATGGATGTCAAGATATATACCATAGGCGTCGGCAAGCCGGGTAATGCGATGTATCCGGTTGATGATCCGATATTCGGTAAAAGATATGTCTATTTGCCGAATGAAATCGACGAGGAAAGCCTGAGTCAGATAGCCGAAAAGACCGGCGGACGGTATTTCCGCGCCCGCTCGAAAAAAGAACTGGAAGAGATTTACAGCGAAATAGACAAGCTGGAAAAAACCGAAATCAAGGTAAACGAGTATATACAGTATAAAGAGCTGTTTGCGCCGTTTGTATATTTTGGACTGGCGTTTCTGGTGCTGGAAATGCTATTGAGCCAGACAGTATTCAGGAAGATACCGTAAGAGAGGTAATTTAAATAGTATGCGGTTTGCATCACCCGAACACTTTATTCTTCTGGGATTGGTCGTTATCCTGGCTATATTCTATATCTGGGCTATCAAACGTAAAAAGAAGATACTTTCCCGGTTCGGCGATATTTTCCTATTGTTGAAAAACGCTCCTTATATCTCGTTCGCCCGTCAGGGCGGCAAGGCGGCGCTTTTACTGGCCGGAGTCATCTTTATTGTTATAACTCTTTCTCAACTTCAGTGCGGGACGCATATGGAAATGATGAAGCGCGAGGGAATTGATATCGTTATTGCTATTGATGTGTCCAACTCGATGCTGGCCGAGGATATTCGTCCCAACCGGATTATCAAGGCCCGGCAGGAGGTGCGCGGTATTATTGACCGGTTGAAAGGCGACCGGATAGGATTGGTGGCCTTTGCCGGCGAGGCATATATACAGTGTCCGTTAACACTCGATTACTCCGCTGCCGGACTGTTTCTCGATATTATCGATGTCGGGCTGGTTCAAC
>DAOWOO010000459.1 GCA_030642025.1 Candidatus Zixiibacteriota bacterium
GATAGCGGCCATAGGAGATATCGGTTGTCTGGTCGCCAAAAGCGATACTATCAATCAAAGTAATGCCGTCGCTGTCGAAAAGGCCGATTTCTTCACCGTCGGCATCGAGTTTGAAATTCGTGTGCAACCCAGCGTCGGTTGTATCGTTGTCGGCCCATATCAACAGATAACCACCTGCTATGATGGTTGTTGCAGCAGTATTGTTAGCTGGTATCCGCCAC
Organism: Candidatus Zixiibacteriota bacterium; assembly: GCA_030642025.1. Classification (GTDB taxonomy): domain Bacteria; phylum Zixibacteria; class MSB-5A5; order GN15; family PGXB01; genus DAOWOO01. The sequence continues at coordinate 222 of DAOWOO010000459.1, forward strand.
TTGGTCGTATCGGACAGATCATCCGTCAGATACATGCCGCCGATATCAATCGCATCGTCGCCGTAATTGTGAATTTCGATCCAGTCATCGTACTGGCCCTGTGGGTCCGGGATAACACCGCCGTTGGATGCCATCAGCTCGTTAATCGCCAGCGGGACACCTGCCTGATTGCTCTGTTCGGCAAAGCAGATAACAGATACAGCCAATATCGGGATTAGTAACGAGATTCTCATACGTTTGATCATTGCCTGTATCCTGCCTCCTAAATTTTAGAACAATTAGTACGGTTTTAACTTTTAGCCCTATAAAAAGCAAAATCGCCTAAATAAGTCATGTTTATTGTAACATAAATAGAGTCGTCACTGCAAGGTTCGCTATTAGCCGAGTTATATGTTTTATGCCGGCCGGACTTGCATCTACCAGCGCGAACCGCTCTTCTTGCTGGATAATTTGTGCTATTCCGGCGCTTGGTTTTTTTGATCTCGGATCGAAAAATACAAGGAACTGTAATATGAATGTTTTCCGTTCACCGCATAATCCTGTAATTGGGCCGGAAGATGTGAAACCTTCCGGGGACGACTTTGAAGTCATCGGCGTTTTTAATGCCGGCGTTACTCGTTTTGAAGACGAGATCATTCTGCTTCTTCGAGTGGCGGAAAGGCCAATTAACACGAATCCGAAAGTCGTATTGGCCGCCGTTTACGATCTCGCCGAAGAACGGCCTGTAATTATAGAATTTCCGAAAGATAATCCGGAAATAGACTTTTCGGATCCCAGACTGATAATCAAGCCGGCCCAGACTTACCTGACTTCTATTTCGCATCTGAGATTGGCCCGCAGTCGAGACGGCATTAACTTCAAGATTGACGATGTCCCCACGATTTCCCCGGCGAATGATTATGAAACTTTCGGCCTCGAAGACCCGCGTATCAGCCTGATCGACGGCATATACTACATAAGTTACGTCGCAGTCTCTCCTTTCGGAGTGACTACCTGCCTGATATCCACGAAGGATTTCATCTCTTTCCAGCGTCACGGCGTCATCTTCTGTCCGGAAAATAAGGACGCCTTGCTTTTTCCCGACAAAGTCGATGGCAAATTTTTCGCCCTGCACAGGCCGGTCTCCCCCCTCTTCAAAAAACAGGAAATCTGGTTCGCGGAATCGCCCGACCTGCACTGCTGGGGAAATCATCGCTGCCTGATGGGGCCTTGCCTGGGTCATTGGGACGAAACGAAGATCGGCGCCGGTGCCGTGCCTTTCAAAACCGACCGGGGCTGGCTCGAAATATACCATGGAGTCGACCGAAATAATCGCTACTGTCTCGGGGCGGTCCTGCTGGACGGCTCCGAACCGTGGAAGATCATCGCAAGAGCAAACAAGCCGATTCTCGAACCACA
>DAOWOO010000280.1 GCA_030642025.1 Candidatus Zixiibacteriota bacterium
GGCTCAGTAATTGAGAAGATAGACGCCGCTTGAGATAAACCGGGAACATCCCGAGTTGATACGCAGGCTTATCAGTTCATGCAGGAATTGTTCTTTATCGCGGACGGAAACCGGTTCATTGAGAATATGAACCGGGTAATTTATCCCGAGCATCCGCGAACCGCACTCAAAGGCAAGCAATTCCGCCGGGAAAAGATAATTCTGTTTTACCGCCAGGAGAAGGTCCTCGCTCGACAATCCGGGTAGTTTCAATACGGCGGAGCTATTTATTTCATCGGCGGGAACGCAGTCGGGTTTTTCAAGGTGAAGCCATCGGGAGAATCTGCAGAAGCGTTTGAGATATTTAAGAAAATCAAAAACCGAACCAGGCAGATGATCATAGCCGCCGCTTCCAAAACAGAGCCGAATCTGGTCGCCATTATTCTCCGAAATTATTATTTTCGCATGATCGAAATCCTGACCTGGCTTATTCGTGTGCGACCGGACGGAAATAACCCTGGGGAATATCTCCATGAATTTATCAATATATGATTTATTCCAGCCATCAATGGCCATCTCGGCGACAATATTCAACCCCCTGCCAAGACCGGTTATCTGAACCGGCAGATATTCAATTTTCAACCTGCGGGCTGTTTCAAGAAGTGCGCCGTCATCGAGAAGAATATACCGGCCGTCATCCGTGGGGGCCACAAGAAATGGATTGCGAACAGCCCCCGAGTCCCTGATTATCATTTCCAGGCCGGCAACATGATCAGGCTGGAAGTCCATCAGCGGGACGATTTTCTCACTCGGTATTATTTTCAGGTTCAAAGCCATAATAAAAAAACAGACAGTTTTAAGTTTCCGATTTTCATTGCAAGTGGAGTGCCCGTTTAAATAATGTTTACTGAAATCTGGAATTTAGCCTGAAAGCCTCTGTTTTACTGAATCAGCGGGAGGTTGGGTTTATGGCCGGGGAAGTTGAAATTGACCCTGAATGTGCAATACTATTCAAGTATCATTGCATTTCAATTACATCTATCCGCCCGAAAGTGCGCACCATAATCGAACGTCCGTCCGGCCAGAAAGCAACTTCGGGCGTACCGGCAGCATAATTGTCGTATGAAAATTTCTCTTTCAACATTTTGTTGCCGTTAATGTCAAAGAAATAGAGATAACCTTCGCGAAAACGCTCATCTTTGGGGACATTCGTCCCTCGGCTGAAATTAAGCCCGAGAGCTATATATCGGCCGTCATCGGATATATCAATCGAGATAAAATTCTCAGCCGCCGTAGCCACCCGGTAATCCCAGTCAATCCTGCCCTCGCTTATATCAGTCACAATCAGCCGGTGGCCGACACTACAAACCACCCGGTCGGCCGTATCGCTGACCGTCATTGTCCTTAACTGCATTTCACCAAGCTCGATTTCGGCGGTAATTACGGTATCCTTTATCACGGAAAGCATCCCCTGGTTGAAACAGGCGGCCAGGTGGGAATTCTCGGAAAAAGAGCATCCCTGCTGAGGACCGAAATTGGCCAGAAGTTTTCCTGCAAAATCATAAAGATAGAGACCGCTTTGTCTACTATTTATAAAAAATCGTTGGCCGTCGCGGGAAAAAACAAAATCACTGCAGGACTGAACATACACCTTAATACCCACACTGTCGCGGTGATAAATAAACAACTCCCAGTCAGAATGCCCCCGGGTTCCCTGAAGGACCACCAGGTATTCACCCGACGGCGAAATATGGGCATCGCCGGCGGCAATACCGTCAAGCTCCCAGCAGGATTTACCGCGGCGATCGAATACTTCAATCCTGTTCAGATCCGCTCCGAACCCGTTGAGTTTGCTTTTTTTCAGGATGCCCCAGTATTTCCCGTTCGGGGCCGCAATCAGGCTTTCACCTCCGGCTGTTTCTCTGGAAAATTGTTTTCTGAAACGCTTGTCGTAATAGGTAATACCTTTGCTGTCGATCACAGCCGCATGACCCGACCCAAGACCGTAAACTTCGGGCTTAACCGGAAGATTAACATAAATGCCGGTTCTCTTCAACAGGATGGCCTGACCCGCCCCGGGAATGATAAAAACCAGAATATATATCAGAACTCGGAAAATTCTCAAATCAGGCAATCCTTACTTCACACATCTTTCAACCGGTGGTGATCCATTGAGATATCTATAAGAAATCAAATCGAGAATATCAACCGGATTTATACACAATCACCGTTCACGTCGGCATTATTCAATACCGGGGGCGGCGGGCCGGCGATGTACACATAGGCTATCAGGTAGAGTATATCACTCAACTCTCCAGCGACGCCATAAGTTTTTCCTTCATATCATCTTTGGCCTCGATATACTTTCCGGAAGCGGTAGCAACTGTCTCGCCGTCATCATTTGTCGCCACCCCGGATGTAATATAAAGCCGTCCCTTTTTCCTCTCCAGCCGTCCTTCGAATCTAAGCTTCTGATCAATTTTCACCGCTTTATGGTACTTTAGGACAATTCCACCGTCAGAGCAAAGATATTTTGGGCCAACAGCGCCTTGATCATTACCTCATCCAACAAAGTCGCGGTAATGCCACCGTGATAAATGTCATAATAACCCTCGAAGCGTCGGGCGGCGACGCATTCGGTGATAGCTTTATCGCCGACAAAATGGAATTTCGCCTTCAAACCGCATTCATTGTCATCACCGCAGACAAAACATCCGGAGTATTTTGCTATTTCATTCATAATATAACAATTTATCCGATTCAGCCAATCTGTCAACAGCATAAAAAAAGCCCGGGCCAATACCCGGGCCTGATAATTGAATGATTTATCCCTTAAAGATCACTTACGATACAAACCTGGCGGGTAAAATTCCAGAAATAATTACCCTGGGTTACTCGCACCGTAGCAGTACCGTTTTCAAATGTGGCTGACACGGCCCAGCGCTTGTTATCAACCACGACCGGGGTGGTGCCGTCGTCGAGAGTATATGACTGGTAAATGCTGAAGGAAAACTCGCCTTCCGACGGGCATCCTGAAACAAAACCATAACCGGAAATTTCATCAATCCCGATATCGTTTACTTCGACATATACCCGGTAATTGGCTTCAATGGTGGTATCGACCGAGATATAATTCCAGCTTATCCAGTACTCACCGGTCCCCGTCACCAGGGCCTGACTCTGATCGAGATTGGCAAACTCAAGATTGATCCAGGCGGAGTCAAAGTTGGCATGTGTCTGATCTGTCAGCTTGCTGACATAATCCCAGTAATGGATATAGTGCATATAGTCGGCTGCGGCCGGATCGGCGGTGACTTCATTGTTCACTTTGAACTGAAGCGAGTCGGTCATATGATCGGTGAACACACCGTTGTCGCGCGACATA
>DAOWOO010000135.1 GCA_030642025.1 Candidatus Zixiibacteriota bacterium
GGGATTACAATAACATTGCCGCGGCTTAAAGACCATAGTGAGGATATTCCCGATCTAATAGATTATTTTCTGTGCGATTACGCCATAAAGAACGGGCATGGTTTTAAGGTCTTTGATAAGTCCGTTATTGACTTTTTCACTGGCTATGACTGGCCGGGAAATGTCCGCCAGCTTCTCGAGACAGTCGAGTCGCTGGTTGCCCTGACTCCATCATCATTTATCAGCATGAAGGAGGCGACAGCCTATCTGAATCTGCAAAACGGCGAATCGGGGTGGCATCAAAGGGCCAATTCTTCCAGAACTTTTCAGGAGCGGATTAGAGATTTCAAAAGACTGTTGATTACCCAGGCCTTGGCCAGAAATGAGAACAATATCAGCGCCGCCGCCAGGGAGCTTTCACTTGACCCGTCCAATCTGGGCAAAATGATAAAAGAAGCGGGCATGCCTGCCGGTTGAAATTACCGGCCATGAAAAGTTATTTTCGGTGACAACCACCATTTTCCCATTAACGTCCCTCATACTACATTCATTTAACACGTTGAACAATTGAAACTTACAAATTCATCGAAGTCAGAGAAGAAGGGCACGCTTTTTGTAATACTTATAAAAATTAAAGCCCCCCAAAGGGAGGATACGAAAGAGGAGAGTTCCGGGATTTATGTTATGATTGTCAGGCTGATCGCGGCTCCTCACTCTGAGATAACTTAATAGAATTGTGACAGGTAGCTTTTTGCAGTAATCGTAAAGGGTTACCGAGGGGGGTTCAATCCGGCTCTTGGCTCGATTGAGCGAGAAACCCCCGGTGGTGTTTGTGCTCACACCATCGGGGTTTCTTTTTATATAACACCCCCGTTTTTTAATTAAAGTAAACATATCGGCTGACTGTGCTGTTATAGATGGAAATATAATTAAGATGGATTCTCAACGCCCGCCGCCGGGGATTATCATCAGAAGATAACTGAATGCCGGTATTGGAATTAAACAGATCTGGATATAATTCCGCAAATTATTGGTTAGTTTATCCCGCAAAAATAAGGATTACCAGACCATTGGTATATTTTTAACCTGACATTAAGCAGCCCAATAAAAACAGGCTTGACTTCTATCATAGCAGGTTGGCAACTCAAACCGCCGATTATAGATGATAATTAAAAAAGGCGGTATCCCGGCTGTTTGGCCGGGATACCGTCTATAAAAGTACTATACCTTATAGTCCCTGATTAGAAATTCAGGATAAAGGATGTCTGCGCCCTGAGGTTTTTGGCGCTGTCGGCATCTTTGTAATCGGTCTGCCACTGGGCAACTTCGAGACCGATTTGGGCTGCTGGTATGATGGTAAAGACAATATTGCCGTAGAAGCAGGTATTTTTAACACGGCCGGATGATATACTGGCTTCGTCGGGATCATCCATACCGCCGCCAATACTGAATTTTACTGTCGGGGTGACCTGCGCCCAGGCTGAGACCCAGCCGCCGATGGCGTCAAGGCCGTCAATTTGGCTGCTCAGTCCGATACCGCCATTATAATTTCCCAGGTTGGTGCCTGAAAACACCTCGCCGGAAATACCATGGTCGCCCGGAATCGAAAGCATCAAATGCCCTGAGGCCGCCCAGCTTTTATATGTTTCGGAATTGCCCTGATCAGTTTCAGCCTTTAACTGGCCATAAAGACCTGATGCGCCCAGACGGACAGAGCCGCCCTCGGTCCAGGAATGATTCACATCCAAATATCCCTGTACAGAGGGAATACCGGCGTCAGTGCCATCGTCCTGCGAGTCGGCATTCTCACCGTCGAGAGACAGGCTGAGAGAAATCAGATCGTCGCCGATAGTTCGAAAAGCGCCGGCGGCGAATGAAACCACGGTGTTGTTTTCGGGATTGGAGGAATATCCGAATCTGACCTGGGGACGACGATAACCAAGATTACCGCAATTCCACAGCACAGAATAATTCAGAGTTGAGGGATTCAAAGGCGAGATCAAATCCCATGTCTGACCGGCCATAAGTTCAAATCCCTGTTTCTTGATGCTGAAAAAAGCGTGGCGAAGGAGGAACAGAGTCTTGTTTTCCGTGCCGCCGCTGCCGTACAGATCGAATTCAAGCTTGCCGAACACGGATACATCATGGTAGCCATTGCCGACGGCCTTGAAGCCGAAACGGGATTGCCTGTGAGTCATATTGAATTGTTCGTCATCAGCATCATTGGTGCGCTGATTGATCCACATGACAAAATTGCCGTTGCTGGTGAGGTTTTGATCATAGGCCCCATCCAGTTTGAAGTAACCGTACCAGTCAATATCAAACGAAGGCTTATCCTTCGCCGCCAGATTGCCCACCATAAGTATGGCAATACAGAAGACCAGCAACAGTCTGATGTTAGTGCTTTTCATTGCACCCTCCTCAAATGGTTTTAGCTGTTAGTTATTGATAAATATATTTACACTTTTATATCGGCAATGGCCTTTTAATACTGGATGGACTAATTTATGATTTTGCCCCTTTCCTTTCAATTTCGCCATCGGTAGCCTCCTGTCATAAACGTTACCGCATAAATCGGTCGAGAGGCTATCCTGACGGCAGCTAAATCTTGAATCGACTATATCCGGCTGTTTTCAAGGATGGGATATGGCCGATTGCACGGAAGTTTCCAAATTGTTCAATCTTTGAACAGCGCAAAGAAAAGCAAGCTTCAGATTGCCAATGAGACTATGGGGGACATGCATCTAAGCAAATATTGCAATACATTTAAACCTGAATCATTGACGTTACCGGAGGGTAGCAAAATGTCGATCCGGCAATCTCATAGAACCGAAAGGTCCTTTTTATCATGTTATATCTGTTGACCGGTTGTGGAAATAGGCTATATTGAGAATGTAGTCACTCCTGACGCGGACAAGCAACCTGTAATTCGAGGCCTGAACATGAAACTCATGCCCGTAAAGATAGTTATCACACTTTTTATTCTGGCGATGCCATTGACCGCAACGGCATATATCCATCAGGATTCGTCGAATAGAACTATCAATCCGGCGCCGACCAGGTTGATTGTAAAACTCGAAGCTGATTTAAAAACGAATCTTTCTTATCATAAAAGCGGCGTTCCTGAGATCGGTATCGCGGCCTTTGATCGGCTAAACTTAAAATACTCGGTCAGCAATCAGGAATATCTTTACCCTGATGCCGGAATCATGCAGCGTCCGGACATTCTGAAAAACACTTTTGTGGTGGAAATACCTGAGAGTACCGACATCGATGCTTTAATTAAAGATTACAACAGTCTGAGCGAAGTGGAATATGCCGAACCCGATGTCCGGCTGGAACTGTATGAAATTCCCGATGATCCACTGTACCAGCATCAGTGGGGACTTAACAATACGGGCCAGGCCTATTATCATGTGGAGCGCTTTGAGGGTTGCGGCAATGATATTCAAACAACTACTTCCGGTATAGCCGATTCCGATATTGACGCCCACGAAGTATTTGCCAATCCGCCGGATAATACCGTGACGGTCATCCTGGCCATGATTGATACCGGGGTCGATCTTGATCATCCGGAATTATCCGGGCGTATATGGGTCAATCCGAATGAGATTCCCGGCAACGGTTTTGATGATGATCATAACGGGTACATCGACGATGTCAACGGCTGGGATTTCGCCGGGGATAACAGCATGGCGATACCTCCGGAGGAAGACAATGATCCGACAGATTTACATGGTCACGGTACCCATTGTTCCGGGATAATAACGGCCGTGGCGGGAAATGGAGCCGGAGTGGCCGGCATCCTGGATGACTGCCGGATTATGGCTCTGAATTTTGCGCCGGTTATGCTATCGTCATATGCCGTGCGGGCGATTGTCTATGCCGCCGACAACGGCGCCGATGTTATCAGTATGAGTTGGGGGTATCCCCTGGGAGGTTATGGCGCTTAACGATGCCCTCGTCTATGCCCGCGATAAAGGAGTGATCCTGGTGGCGGCTTCCGGCAACGATTTCATCGAAAAGGCTAATTTCCCAGCCGCCTGTGACGGAGTTATAACCGTCGCCGCCTCCAACAGCGACGATCATATAACCGATTTTTCAACCTTCGGCGACCATATAAATATCTGCGCTCCCGGTCTCTCGGTGTTGTCGCTGAGGGCGGACACGACTGATATGTACGGTCCCTGTGAGGCGGACGTGCATATTGTTGATGATTCCTATTACCTGGCTTCCGGCACCAGTATGGCCTGTCCCCATGTATCAGGTATGGCGGCCTACCTTCGGGCCGTATCTCCGGGATTGATACCGGACAAGGCGCAGGAGATACTGGAGATGACGGCCGACGATTTCATCGACCCATACGGAACCGGCCAAAATCTGCCGGGCTGGGATAAATACAGCGGCTACGGCCGGGTGAATCTGAATAACGCTCTCGGTGCGGTGCCTGACCTTCGGGCAAAAATCATTTCACCCCGACCCAATGAAATTGTGGCCGATATTGTCGATATTACGGGCCTGGCCGATGGTGCGGACTTTTCAGAATATATACTCGAATACGGCGCCGGAGCTATACCAACAGAGTGGAGTGAAATAACAAGCTCATCATCACCGATTACCGGCGACATTCTGGGGCAATGGTCAACGGCCGGTCTCAACGGTCAGTTTACGTTAAGGTTGAGAGTGGGGCAGACCAATATCTCACAGGTCACCGTCTATGTCATTAATAATACTACCGCCGTATTCTCCGCACCCGCTGATCAGGATACGGTAACATCATGGGCAACCATATCCGGAACCGCGATTTGCCCGGATTTTAAAGAATATGTCATTGAATACGGAGCGGGTGAATCTCCCGGTACGTGGTACGAAATAATCAGGACGGCAATACCGGCCGGTGACGGAGTACTGGCTGTCTGGAACACCGGAAGTCTGGATGAAGGATGGTATATCCTTCGCCTGTCGGTTTTTTCAGGAACGGGTCTGGAAGCTGCGGAAGAGATAAGCGTCTTCGTGCAGTCATTTTACTCCACTGACCAGGCTTGGAAAGTGCATATGGATGCCGATATCGCCGCCGTGCCTAATTACGGCGATTTTGATAATGACGGCGTCAATGAAATAATAGTGTCGACCTCTGATGGTGTCAGGTTCCATAATCTGGATGGTAC
>DAOWOO010000171.1 GCA_030642025.1 Candidatus Zixiibacteriota bacterium
GGGGCCGGTAAAAGCGGCCTGGCCTACCGGCTTATGGATCAGTATCCTGATTTTGAACTGATTTCCGCCGATTCCCGACAGATTTATAAAAATCTGAGTATCGGTACTGCCAAGCCGACTCCCGAAGAAATAAGCCGGTATTCCATACATCTGGTTGATTTCGTTGAACCGGGGGAAAGGTTCACCGCTTATGACTTTGCTGCAAATACCCGGCGGTTAATTGGTGAAATATTCGGCAGGGGGAGATATCCGTTTATCTGCGGCGGGACAGGGTTGTACGTCAAATCATTGGTTGAGGGTATTGTGAAAATCCCCGATGATGATTTGACCTACCGTGAAAAATTAATGAGTGATACTATAGAAAAAGGGCCGAAATATTTTTACGAAATGCTTCAGAAAATCGACCCGGTCGAGGCGGAGAAAACGCATCCGCACAATATAAAGAGGATTATCCGGGCGCTTGAAATTTACCATATCACCGGCAAATCGAAATCATCTCTGATGGCCGGTACGCCAACCAATTTTAATATGTGTGATTTTGATATTGTCTGCTATATACCTCCACGCGATGAACTATACGAAAGAATCAACCAACGGGTTGCCGAGATGATAAAATCAGGGTTGATTGCCGAGGCGGAATCGTTGTATAACGGCAGTCTCAGGGAGGCTGTTGAAAAAGTCAATGTCATCGGTTATAATGAACTTTTCCGCTATTTCAACGATGAGATAACTCTCGATGAGGCGGTTAATCTTGTCAGGCAAAACAGCCGACGTTTCGCCAAGAGGCAAATTACCTGGTTTAGGGGGATGGACAATATTGCCATCTATGATGCCGCGGATGCCGTCGTTACTCATCTGCAAAATATAGTATTCTCCCTGAAGAAATTATAGCCTTGACACGGTTCCCGGCATTTTCGTATATATAGCAACAAGTTAGAAAGAATTAGCGTAAAGATGAGTATTAAGATGGCCGATAACTAATTAAACGAGTATAATATTTATACAGGATACATAAGGATGAAGATATTTCGGCAACTATGGACAGTATCTCTTATTATCGGGGCTATACTTTTATTATCATGTACAAATCCCAATCTCGGACAGCCACCCGAGGAAAAAAACAAGACTGCCGAACCGACTCGCGTCTCCGGCGAAAAACCATCCGGCAGTAATGAGATCGCCAGCATTGATGGGGAATTCGATCTCGATACAATCGGTGAGGCGCCGAAATTAATCCCCGATACCACGGATAATATCAATGACGTTTCGGTAGCCATCGACGATTATATCTGGCGTCAGTTGAATCTTGCCTATGAGTATTATAGCATGGGGCTGATGGCCAACCGTGAAACGGCCTGGGAGGAGGCGCAGTATTATTTCGAGAAGAGCATTATGATCCTCGGCGAGCTTGATATCGACGCTGAAAATGACACTCTTTCATATGAGGCGGCCAAGTATAATCAGCTTCTGGCGGAACTGGTCACCAGCTATCGGCAGACCTTGCTTTCATTGGGGCATTTGCCCAGTGATGTTTCTCCCGACGCTCTCATGTCGCGTTTTTCCGAAGTCAATCACCTTAAAATAGATACCACCGAATTCAAACGTCTTGAGGAATACGCTCAGGAAAAAATATCATACAATGTCCCGATTATTATGAATGAGCGGGTGAAAAACTGCATCCTTTACTATCAGACGGTGGCCAGAGACGCTTTTGCCAAACATCTATCGCGTTCTACCAAGTATCTCCCGCTGTTCAAAAAAGTGTTTACCGAGTACGGAATCCCTACCGACATAATATATCTGGCCTCGGTTGAATCGGGTTACAGTCCCCATGCCTATTCCTGGGCGCGGGCTATGGGGTTGTGGCAGTTTATATCATCGACAGGAAAAATGTACAATCTTAAAAGAAGCTGGTGGTACGATGAGCGCAAGGACCCGATCAAGTCCACCCATGCCGCCGCCAGGTTCCTGAAGGATCTCTATGATAGGTTCGGAAGTTGGGAACTGGCCATGGCCGCTTACAACGGAGGCCCGGGACGGGTCAGCCGGACAATAAAAAAGCAGAAGACAAAAGATTTCTGGAAATTGAAACTTCGCAAACAGACTATGGATTATGTTCCGTTTTTTATGGCGGCGACAATTATCTCAAAGGATCCTGAAAAATTCGGGTTTACCGATATAGAGTACCAATCCGAATGGGTCTATGATGAGGTAACCATCGATAAATGCCTGGACCTGAAAGTTGTCGCAAAAGCAATTGGTTGTTCATATAAAACGTTGAAAAATCTCAATCCGGAACTTCTGCGGGCATTTAGCCCCCCCAATATGAAAAAATACAAACTGCGGATTCCCCTGAATACCAGAGCGAAATTTCTGGCCGCTTATGATGATATGCCGTCGTCACAGGAAACCAGTTTCGTCCGGCATAAAATCAGAAAAGGGGAGACGGTATCGACTATCGCGCGCCGTTATGGTGTTTCGCAATACGCCATCTTTGGGGCCAATAATATCAGCCGCCGGTCGAAGATTTACGCCGGCAAGACTCTGATTGTGCCGGTTCCCAACGACCGCAATTATCCGGTTAAGAAAAAGCATGAGTATAAATCGGATGGCAATACCTATTATGTTCGTTCCGGCGATACCGTCTGGGATATCGCCCGGGCATTCGGCACGACCCCTGATAAAATCCGCAGGCTGAACAGGCTGGATCGCCGGGCGCGAATCTATGTCGGTCAAAAACTGACGGTTTTTAAGATTGGCAAGGGTACGTCCTCAAAACCGGCCCAGGCCAAAAGCAAGTCAACCATTGATAAAAGTAGTAAGTATGTGGTCAAGAATGGTGACACCCTGTGGGATATTGCCGTGAAATTCGGCACCACGGTATCATCCCTTCGCCGGGCCAATAATCTCGGACGTCGGTCCCGTATTTATCCCGGCAACAAGCTGACCATTCCATCATCGAACTCATCGCGTGGGTTCAATATACACACCATAAAGCGAGGTGACACACTCTGGGAAATCGCCATGGATTACAACACCACGGTTTCAAAGCTTCTGGCGTGGAATGACCTGACTGATCCGGGAATGCTCCGGGTTGGCGATAAAATCAGAATTTATAGCGAGTAAGAATAATGGCAAAAACCCGTGATATAGTTATTGGCGTAATAATTGCAGTCACCTTTGTTTTTACGATTGCCGTTTTCGGTCTGATGTTTATCGGGATGATGTACGGCGAAGGTGATGTCAGTCTGGGCGGATTCGGCTCAAAAGTGGCCGTAATCGAGGTTTACGGCGCTATTTACGAGTCAAAAAAGGTTGTCGGGCAACTCAAGAAATGGGGCGAAGCTGATAATGTCAAAGCGATTATCCTGCATATTGATTCGCCCGGTGGCGCCGTGGCGCCGACTCAGGAGATTTACAATGAAATCCTTCGTATTCGGGAAGATGAGGGCAAGCCGATAGTTGTCTCAATCGGATCGGTAGCCGCCTCGGGCGGTTATTATATTGCTTGCGCCGCCGACCGGATAATGGCCAACCCCGGGTCAATTACCGGGTCGATCGGCGTCATATTGCAATTTCTTACGGCTGAAAAACTTATGGAGACAATCGGAATTTCGTATGAGACAGTCAAATCGGGCGAATTAAAAGATATCGGTTCCATGCAGCGTCCGATGACAAAAAAAGAGCGGGCCATGTTAACGGCTATGGTGATGGACACTTATGAACAGTTTGTCGAAGCGGTCGCCAGCGGCCGTAATCTGACTGCGGACGATATTTATCCCCTGGCTGACGGTTCTGTTTTCAGCGGGCGCCAAGCATATAAACTGGGGTTGGTCGACACGCTGGGCGGGTTCGAAGATGCCGTTCGATATGCCGCCGAATTGGGAGGAATTGAGGGAGAGCCAACGGTAATCCGGGTGGTGGAGCCCAAGCGGGGTTTCTTTGATATGTTAGGCTCATTTATGGGTCAGGCCGAAAATATCGCCAGCGGCCAGTCGGCCGGGCCGCGGGTTCTTTACCTTTATTAAATTGTAAAAATCCTTGCATTCTCAAATCGGATTGTTTACTTTATGTAGCGATTTAACATAGGCTTAGAAGAATTGGCATGGTTGAGAAGGCTTCAAAAGCTTAAAGGACTAAGATTTGAAAATAAAGATATTAAATAAACCAGCAAGTGCCCGAGGGAGGATGAGATGACAAAGGCTGACCTGGTAGAAAAAGTGGCCGAAAGGACTGGGCTGACCAGAACGGATGTAGCCGTTGTCGTAGATGCCTTTTTGGATACGGTGAAAAAGTCTATGGAAGCCGGCAACAATATTGAAATCCGCGGTTTTGGCACATTTAAGGTGAAACTGCGTAAAGAAAGAAAAGCGAGAAATCCGCGGACCGGTGAAGTCGTGCCGGTGCCCGGCCGCAAAGTTCCGGTTTTTAAACCCTCAAACGATTTCAAGAATATGATAACCAAGCTGCCGATTTAGCAGACGACAGTTCATTATGGAGGTTGAATGCCCAGCGGAAAAAAACGGAAACGTCAAAAGATTAAAACTCACAAACTGAAAAAGCGCAGAAGAGCTAATCGGCATAAAAAGAAAAAACGCTAAGTTTCGGTAGCTGTTAAACGGCTGCCGCTTAAGACATTGGGAAA
>DAOWOO010000430.1 GCA_030642025.1 Candidatus Zixiibacteriota bacterium
AAACCCCCAGATTATATTGAGTGCTGGCGCATTCCGTATCTTCATCCCGTATTTGTTTTTGCTGGAAAATAAACTCTTCCGAGCCCTGTGGCGTCTTCATGATATACCTCTAAACTTGTTTAGTATCAGAAGAGAAAAAACTCTTCATAACGTTAATATATTCTTCTCCGCGATGGGCGGTGGACGGCTTTGACTTTTCAGATACCAGCACATCTTTTTTCAAAAAGGGCAAAAAATCCGAAACCCCCGGAACCACAACCCGGACCACGGGAAAACCCAGAACAGGATGGGTATGGTTTAAAATAATCAAATCCGTTTTCAAATGTCGGCAGGTTTTCTTGATTTCATCAATCTCTTCAAAAAAGTCTTTGCATTTTTTTTCTTTAAAGGACCGGAGCTTTCCTTTTTCCAAGAATGAAATGTCTTTCAACGCCACGCCGCATCGCATGAGCATATAGTAATCATCAACCTTTGCTTTGTGAACCACCGCTTTATCGAAATTGGGCCTTGGCTTTTTAAGCGTGGCACGACCCTGTATGCCTTCCGTGAAGCATCGGGTTAACCCCTCCATCGGGCTAAATGACGCCCCGGGAGTGAGGACCCTGTGTTCAAGACGATCCGGGGCCAGGTTGTGATTGGTGTACAAAACGCCGATCACCGGAAGCATGCCGTCAAATGAAAGGTCCTTGATGAGAACTGAAATGTTCCGCTTTTCATAAAATCGTATCATTTCCTGAATGGAGGGATCTTTTACGGTCTTGCCGTCTATGGTGGGGACTTCTTTTTCGGGCCGGATGATCCGAATCTGCACATACCGTTCGAATATTTCGCAAGTGGCCTGCACAAGGGCTTCTTCAATGGTATTGCCGGCGGCCATTCCATTGGAACCATGGATATAGTTTACAAAATTGACCGGGACCTTGATATTTTCCTGCTTGGCCGGCGAAAAGCCATCCACCCAATGCCGGCACATTTCGCTGTTTTTAATGCTTTTGATATCTTGTGTTGACAGATGGGTTTCGTTTTGCAGCAAGTCTTCCACCGTCAACGGATTGTCCAACTCCTCCTGGTGGGCGTTGACATATCCTCCCATCCACTCAAAATTGAGAAACCGTTTCGCATCCCGGCCGTATAACGCCGGCATATTGAACCGGACCTGTTCTTCAAAAACCGGATAAAACATGCCGGCGCTCAGCCGTTCGGTCAATTCCGCCAATGCACTGGCTTCACAAAGGGCTGGTGTTGTACCTTTTCCTTCACAGATGATCTTGATTGAATCAATCCAGATTTGTCCCCAATACAGGTGGTCCGCCGCCTTGAACTGTCGGTATTCCGGTTGAAGGCCAAGCCGTTTAAAGCCCCGCCGGATTCGTTCTATGGTGTTGGCGGGAATATCATATTTCCCACAATCGTTTCTAACGAAATTCTGCAATTTCATTCCGGATGTTCCTTACATTTCCGCCAAACTTCCGATCCATATAAAGAAAAAAGGCCGCAACCCGACCGGGACAGCGACCTCTTTGCCATCAGTTCGTCATTATTGGCACAGCAACCGATGATGGCCTTTTCTAATGATCTTCAGTCTGGCCTCGCCCTTTGAGGCCATACATGGTGCTGCTGCCGGTGGAAAAATAGATCAATTTTTCTTCGGTAATCAATGCGGTAGCAGCCTTTTTGATCGCTCTGGCTTTGGCATCCGGAAGCACCTTCTGAACCGCTTTCTGGATGTCGTTAAAATAGAATTTGGTTTTTTTGCTCTTTTCAGCAAACGCCAAAATGGCTTCTTTCATGTCTTCCATTGTTGCTCCTTCATTTCATATTCCGTCCGAGGAAGAGACATTTTACAGCAATGGTTTTCCCCGGACAGAACCTAATTGAGCATTCTTTTATTTGATGCCGTTAACGGCTCTTGATACGGCCCAAGACGCCTCGGTATATTTGAACTGAGTGGAGGTCCTGTAGGTATCATACTGGAGTCGATAATCGTCAATGAGATGATCCGTGAAGGGA
>DAOWOO010000443.1 GCA_030642025.1 Candidatus Zixiibacteriota bacterium
ATCCACTGGGTCAAGTCGATATATATCGAGTCAAACGGCTATGGCGACGATATTACCGTCAATGTGGGACATTATAAGCCGATTAACAGTGATCGCTTTCTAAACGATACCCACGAGTATATCTTTCACTTCACCAAAACCGGCCGGGTGAAAATCAACCGGCTGGCACTGGGAGTGCCGTATAAGGACCAATCCAATATTACCCGTTGGAAAGCGGGGAAATCAAGACGCCGCTGCCGGGGCAACTGCTGGTTTATGCCGTATAAGACAATTCAGAGCCGATCATCCGACCGCCCTCATCCGGCCTCGTTCCCGCCCCAACTGGCGGAAAACTGTATCAGACTGCATGGGCTTAAGAAAGGTCTGACGGTGCTTGATCCGTTCATGGGAATCGGCAATACGGCGATTGCCTGCCGGGAGTTGAATACGGCTTTTATAGGTTTTGAGCTTGACCCGGGATATTTCAAGGTCGCCGAAGACCGGATGAGGGTGTCGGCCCCCGAAATCACTTGACAATCTTCGATGACCATATAATTTTACCTATCTATGGATGAAATTCGCAGAAAATATTTTGATTCCTTTGTGGATGAATGGGACAAAATGTTCACCGCCGAAGACTTGGAGCTTCTGGAATTCTTGATTGATTCATTTAATATAAAAGAGGGCTCCATGGTGGCCGACCTCGGGTGCGGTACCGGTGTCCTTTTTGACCTGGTCAGGCGGCGGGTTGGATCCGAGGGTATGGTGATTGGTATTGATTATTGCTCGCGGATGCTTAGAAAGGCGAGGTTGAATTTCCCGTTTGACAATATCTATACAATTGACAGTGATGTTGAAAATCTTCCTTTGAAAAGCGATACATTTGACTATGCCATCACATTTGCCGCCTTTGCCCATTTTCCCAAACCGGTCGAGGTAATGAAAGAGGTGTCGCGCATTCTTAAAAAGGGCGGCCAGTTTTACATTATTCATCTTCTGTCCAGCGAGGAATTTAAGGATTATCATCATCAGATCGGCGGACCGGTGGCCGAAGATCGCCTCCCTTCGCGCGATGAGATGGAGAATCTGTTTTCCAAAGGGAATTTCGTCGATATAAAAATAACCGACCATCCCGGTATGTATCTCGCCCAGGGCATCAAGGCGTAATTATCACTTGGGACCCCGTAAAGTAGCTCATACGGCATTATATTTGGCCATCGCGGTTGTTCTTCCAATCGGGTTCCATCAGTTTGGACTGGGCGGACGGATATTTTTACCGATGCATATTCCGGTGCTGGTCTGCGGTTTTACGGCCGGACCTATGGCGGCGGTACTGGTCGGGCTGATGGCCCCGATATTATCGCATCTGTTGACCGGCATGCCCCCGACCTATGCGGTTCCGCTTATGACTATGGAACTGGCGATGTATGGTCTGGCCGCCGGGTTTGTATATAAATGGCTGAGAATCAAAAGCGAGGTTTTAAGGATATATATTGCGCTTATTCTGGCGATGATTGTCGGGCGGCTCGCTTTTGCATTCGGTCTGTTTCTCCTGGGCCTGTTTATAGAGATGCCATACGGTCCCGCACAATTTTTTGCTATCGGCGGCGCCGCTCTGACCGGTCTGCCGGGGGTGGCGATTCAACTGGTAATTATTCCACCGCTGGTTGCAGTTATAAAAAGGACTACGCGGCCGGTGTAGATTTATAGATGTTCTGCTATGATTTTCCGAAATGATTCGTACGCTGGGGCAAATGAGGACATTTGCCGCCCACATTTCGGAAATTATTTATAGG
>DAOWOO010000047.1 GCA_030642025.1 Candidatus Zixiibacteriota bacterium
CCAAAAAAGACCGGATCCGGACGAGGGTTTGACACATCCCGGATCAGCAAGGTGCTTTTAATAACGTCAATTGTCACTTATGTCATTCTGGCGTTGAAATTTAATTTTACGCAAGATGATGCTTTTATCACCTTTCGATATGTTGAGAATTTCGTAAACGGTGATGGGCTGGTATTCAACATCGGGGAGCGGATTGAAGGCTACACTAATTTTCTCTGGACAATTGTAATGATAATCGGCCGCCTGGCCGGTTTTGATCTGGTAATACTTTCGCGGGTACTCGGCGTTTCCTGCGGAGCGGGCACAATAGTCGTTCTATATCTTCTCAGTGGGGAGTTCTTTGAGAAATCATCAATCTGGCGGGGAGCGGCCTGTATTCTTCTCGGGTCAATGCTGTCGTTTGCCTACTGGTCGGTAGCCGGGCTGGAAACCGCCGCCTTCACCCTGGCTGTAACGGCTTCGATATATCTATATATCAGAAGATCATACATGACAGCTTCGATAGTAATCCTGGCGACACTTCTGCGCCCTGAAGGGGTTCTGGTTTTTGCCTTTATTCTAATATATGATTTGGTTTCCTCTCGAAGGTTTTCATCGTACCTTCTGACAATTGCCGCCATTTATATATTGTCTCTTTTGCCGTATGGGATATTCAAATTGTATTACTATGGCGGTCTTTTGCCGAATACATTTTATGCCAAAACCGGGTTGACTGTCGGGAAACTGGTCGATGGGCTGGAGTATACCGGTCAGTATCTGTGGCATTATCTTGGCGCCGGACTGTTTCTGGTTCCATCGCTGCTATGCCGAAATAAAGAGCGATCATTCCGGGTCACGGCCGTTTTTATTCTGACTTTTATGCTGTATATAGTTCTTGTCGGCGGTGACGTTCTCAAGGTGCATCGCTTCTTTGTGCCGCTAATGCCGTTGATAGCTCTTATTGTCGTTTTTGGTATTTCTCGTATCACTCGCGGTAAGATTCCGGCGGCTATAGCACTAATCGCTCTCATGGGGTGGCAGATATGGATGCCATATAAACATATATCAACTTACCATACCGCTGAACTTCACCTTATCGGCAAAATGGATATTGTCTCCCGAAACCTTCTGGAGGTGGACAGTACCGATTTTTCCCTGGCTGTTTCCACTATCGGCAAGGCCGGTTACAACCTGATCGGCCATACCGTGATTGATATGCTCGGTCTGACCGATTCGACAATTGCCCGGCATCCCGAATCGCCGCCGGATGGAATGGAAACGACATGGAAAGAGACGCATTTCAATACACCGTATCTGCTTTCAAGACAGCCGGACTATATCCTGTTTTCAACCGGCCCGAAACCATCGGCCCCGGCCGAACGCGCCCTTTTTCTTTACAGTGGTTTTCTGCGTAACTACCGGACTATCGCCTTTTTTGATTGGGGAATATTTTTTAATGTGTTTAAACGGTATTATCCGATAGATGATAGTATTTGCAGAGATGTTAATATAAATTTCGTTCAGCTTTATAATAAAGCCTTCAATATGAAAAACAGAAAAGAATATAAGGAAGCCCTGGCGGTTTTTCACGAGGCGGCCGAGTATTTACCGGATAAAACGATGTTTCCTTATGTGTACTATTACATGGTCGATTGCCTGCGTCGACTGAATCGGGGAGAGGACGCCTATAATCTGCTGAATGAAATAGTCAAAGATGATACTCTGATGTTTCACACATTCCGGGACCTGTATATATATGAGTATGTTATATTCAAGAATTATGAAAAAGCGGAAAAATATCGTGATCGGCTGGAAATGTTGATTCCCTGGTATCTGCCGTCAGTTGACTCGATGGTCAGGGGGATGACCCGTTAATCAACATGATCAGGCGCAAACCTAAGAAGGCTAAACCAATCTGATGCAGGCTTTATATACGCCGGATTGATTGACCGACCGGCCGGCTCTAAGGCCGCTCTTTTCTGGTCGAAAAATGACGCGAATATTTACCCGAAATGCAGCCTGAAAACGTATTTTTTCAAAAAAGTTGACAAACGGATATTCCGATATATATTAATATGGCATAAGCGGGAATAGCTCAGGTTGGTAGAGCACCACCTTGCCAAGGTGGCTGTCGCGGGTTCGAACCCCGTTTCCCGCTTTTTTTTAGTAGGCGGCTTAGCCAAGTGGTAAGGCAGAGGTCTGCAAAACCTCTATTCTCCGGTTCGAATCCGGAAGCCGCCTTTTTTATCCCGGATACCGCCCGCGGCTGATTTTCCCCGGATAGAATAATACATAAATTCATCATTTTTTCCTTTACAACCCTTTTTTTGATTCTATATTCTCAACGATGTTTGAAAAGGCTTCGTAATATTAAGAAAGATTGCGTTATAATTCTTTTGGAGGTGTAATAGCAATGGCGATGTTTATCACTGACGAATGCACTGCCTGTGGGCTGTGCGAACCGGAATGCCCGACCAGTTCCATCACTGAGGGTGACATTTTTGTTATTAATCCTGAAACCTGTAATGAGTGCGAAGATCAGGATGAAGGTCCTCACTGTGTCGAAGTCTGTCCGGTAGATTGCATCGTGAAAGCTGAATAATTATTCGTTTTCATAAAAAACGCCGCTTGCTTACAGGCGGCGTTTTTTTTATTGTACATTATGCCGTTTGAACTGACCGATCAGTATACCTGCGCGGATATTGGTATGCTGGTGTCGGGGACAAATATCAATATACTTTTCTCCGATGCCGCGGCCGGGCTGACCTCTATTATGGTTGAGCCGGACAACCTTGAGGAAAGAAAACGATTCAAGGTTACCCTGGACGCCGATGATGTCGAAGGCCTGTTTTTTAATTGGCTCTCGGAGATTATATATTTTAAAGACGCCGAAAGATTTTTCCCGAAGCGGTGTGAATTTGAATATCTTGACGGGAATGGCAAAAAACTTGCCGCAACCCTTCACGGTGATATCGCCGATCCGGAAAGACATATACTCAAAACAGATGTTAAGGCTGTAACTTATTATAGATTCAAGGTGGAAAAGGTCGATGGTCTCTGGAAGGCGGAGGTGGTGTTGGATATATGAAACGCAATAAATTTATTCAAATAACTGAAAATATCTGGGAAATCCCGACTGATTTCAAACCGGGCATGCGAGTTCCGGCGCGCGTGCTGTCGTCGGGGGAACTCATCGACGGAATCGACGACCGGGTGATCGATCAGATTACCAATGTCGCCTGTCTTCCTGGAATCCGCCGGTATGCACTCTGTATGCCTGACGGGCATGTCGGTTACGGTTTCCCGATCGGAGGTGTGGCCGCGTTTTCTGTCGATGAGGGAATAATCTCTCCCGGTGGAATCGGCTTTGATATCAATTGCGGCATACGTCTCTTGCGGACAAATCTTACTTATGACGAAATAAAGCCGAAACAGGAACAGCTTTTAGACGAACTGTTTCGGACTGTACCATCGGGAGTCGGATCAAGCGGGTATCTTAAACTGAATAACGACCAGTTTCGCCAGATTATGCAGCAGGGTGTCAACTGGTGCCGGGAAAACGGTTATGCCGGATACCATGATGTGGAGCATATCGAAAATCGGGGATGTTTAGAAAACGCTGACGCCTCAGTTGTTTCTAAAAAGGCCATCTCACGGGGTATAAACCAGATGGGAACTCTCGGCTCCGGCAACCATTATCTCGAGGTTGAAATCGCCGATCCGAAGAATATTTATGACAAAGCGACTGCCCGCCGATTCGGCATAAACCTGGACAATCAGGTTATGGTGTCAGTCCATTGCGGCTCCCGAGGATTCGGACATCAGATTGCCACCGACTATCTCCAGGTTTTTGATAAATACTCAAAACAATATGGCCTTGATGTTCGCGACAGGGAATTGATGTCGGCGCCGATAAAATCGGAGGAGGGAAAAAGGTATTTTCAGGCCATGGCCTGTGCCGCCAATGCCGCCTTTGTCAATCGCCAGTTAATTGTTCATGGGATAAGAAAGGCCTTCAGAAAGATCTTCAGTGCCTCCGAGGCCGATTTGGGAATCGAGACGGTTTATGATGTAGCCCATAATATCGCCAAATTTGAAGAATATGAAATTGACGGTCGCCGAGAGACACTTCTGGTTCACCGCAAAGGCGCCACCCGTTCATTTGGGCCGGGTCGGGCGGAAATCCCGGAGGATTACCGTGATGTGGGTCAGCCGGTCATTGTGGGGGGCTCTATGGAATCCGGCTCGGCGCTTTTATGCGGCACCACCGTTGCCGACCATGAAACTTTCGGGTCTTCTCTTCACGGGGCCGGGCGAACAATGTCAAGAATGAAAGCCAAAAAGATAATGCGCGGCGATGCTCTGCAGGATAAATTGAGACAGAAAGGGATACTCGTAAAAACCGGCTATATTCGCGGTTTGGCCGAGGAAGCCGGTTACGCCTATAAGAATATAGATATGGTAGTCGACGCCGTTGATAATATCGGGATTTCGCGAAAAGTTGCTCGCTTTTACCCCATCTTGAACATTAAGGGATGATCCCGCAACCACAAGGGATGTAATAACATATACCTGCGATTGGTTTGGGTGGGTTAAATCCGCGTCCTTCGTATATAATATAAAAAAAAAGAGGGTGCTGCTCTGGTTGGGTAGAGGGGGCTAGGAAACTACCCAGGGATAGCAGAGAGTCACCCTCGGCTTTTACTAATACTACCTATATCAATGGATTGTCAAGCACTTTTTTTATTTTCGGCAAATGGCCAATTAACCTTAGCCCGGATTATAATATATCAGTAGCTGACTATTTTTACAGGCACCGTTATACGGGTTTCCGGCTCTGAGTGGAATATTACTGTCAAACTGGAATAGAAAGTGCCTTTTTTGGTATCCTCCCGCGGCTGGACATGAATCAATTGCCCTTGACCCCCGCTTATTTTGCCGGAATGTTTATTGAGCGTATAAAGTGAATCTCTTGATATTTCCAGGTCATAGGTTATCTCATTTTTGGTAATGTTAATGAGAGTAATGTCCTTACCGCTGCTTTTCGGGAGGAAAAAGACCGAGACCGGCCGGACTAAATATTCTTTTGAAAAGATGCCGATATTTGACGAATGGGTAAGTTCCAGTTCCGGGTGCTCCGGATCGTTGGAATATATGG
This sequence comes from Candidatus Zixiibacteriota bacterium, assembly GCA_030642025.1. GTDB lineage: Bacteria > Zixibacteria > MSB-5A5 > GN15 > PGXB01 > DAOWOO01. The sequence continues at coordinate 5,138 of DAOWOO010000047.1, forward strand.
TTATTTTGCGGTTGGTCAGTCCGTAGTAGTCGCGTGTATGAAATAGAATTCGCAGTTCTGTCGAATCACCGGGTTTTAACAATGTGTCCGCTATATTGGCGGATGTGCAGTCGCAGTTACTGGTTATTTTTTCAATTAAGAGATCACCCTGGCCGGTATTGGAGATCACGAATATATGAACAAATCGGTAGTCCATTGGTACGTAGCCGAAATCATGGAATCTGTGATCGACCGATATTGTTCCGGTTTTGCCGACATCGGCGAGGCAAAATGAGGTAAGAAGAATAAATATTGGCAATATAGTGACTGCCGCTCGTGATCTTTGAAACATCTTAAAGTACCTCCGTCGTACAGGAATCGATTGATTCGATATTAAACCCGTTTTCTTTCATCCACTGGTCGTTAAAGCATTTGCTCAGGTATCGGTTTCCCGAATCCGGTATAATAACTACCACCACCGCCGATTCATTCAGTCTTGGGGCGATCTTTCTGGCCGCCCAGACGGCCGACCCGGTCGATCCGCCGCCGAAGATACCTTCCTCGCGGACAAATCTGCGGGCGGCGTTGAACGACACCTCGTCAGGGATGGCAAAAACCTCGTCAATGACATCCGGGAGCAATGCCCCGGTAATCACATCGGAGCCGATACCCTCAATCTTATACGCCTCAGGAGGCACGGATTTCCCGTTTTTTATGAATTCATAGAAAACCGAACCGATCGGATCGACGGCGATTGCCTTTATTTCGGGGTTCTTTTCCTTAAGGAATTTGGCCGCTCCGGAGAGTGTCCCGCCGGTGCCGATTCCGGCCACCAGGTGAGTGATCCTGCCGTCGGTGTCATCCCAAATTTCCGGTCCCGTTGATAGGTAGTGTGCCGAAATATTAGTTTCGCTGTGATACTGGTTCATATGAAAGTAGCCATGTTCTCTGGCCAGCAGGATCGCTTTCATATAGGCCCCTTCGGGATCGTCATGATCGGTATCCGAAGGCGTCACGATTACCTCGGCGCCGTAAGCGCGAATCAGGTCGACTTTTTCCTTGCTGGTTTTTTCGGGAGTGGTCAGAATAGCTTTAACTCCCAGGATGGAGGCCACCAGCGCCAGCGATACCCCGGCATTGCCGGAAGTATTATCGATGACGATGCCACCCGGTTTGAGCTCGCCGCTGTCCAGAGCCTTCCTGATTATATAATAAGCCATCCGATCCTTAACCGAACCGGTCGGATTTTGATATTCCAGCTTGGCCAGTATCAGGGGGCCGCCCTCCGGCAAACCATTGTTGATTTTAACCATCGGGGTTTTGCCGATAAGCTCGAGTATATTGTCAACGTAGTTCATCTGTTCTCCTGCATAAAATTTATAACATCTTAGGCGATCATGGTTGCATTTGCAATGTTTTTATTGGTTATGACGCCCTGTGATTGTTTTTTTGATTTTATATTGACAACTATTCGGAAAACGGCATTTATTCCGATAAATAATGTAAATTGTCTTAAGGAGGTATCATGAGGGCAATCGGCATAGTATTATCAATATTTCTTTTAATTATCTGTTTCAACGGCTGTAGCAAGGATGAGGATGCCGTCGCGGAACTTGAGCAGGACGCACTGGAATCGCAGACGACTGATTATTTGGACGAGACCCCTGCCGAGGAAACAGCTTCCCCTATGGAGGAAGTCCCGGAGACACCGGAGACGGCCATGACTCCCGAGACGGCTCCTGTAGAGGAACCGATTGAGATGCCGTCACAGCCGGAGGGAGAGGGCTATACAATTCAGGTTGCCGCCGGAACCAACCCCGCTTATGCCAGGTATCTGGCCGGAATATTTATGGACCGCGGCTATGAGGCTTTCGTTACCGAGGCGATTATCGATGGTGAGACATTTTATCGCATTCGTGTCGGGAATTACGCCACTTTGACCGAGGCCCGAAATGCCGGGACGGAAATCCAGGATAAGTTTTCGACTGATTTCTGGATTGATAACAATATTTGATGAAAAGCCACACCGAGTACCTGACATTCAAAACGCGCCGCCGCCGCGAATATATCAACGTTACCGACCGGGTTGAAACTGCGCTTGAAAAAAGCGGCATCACCGAGGGATTGCTCATGGTCGGCGCCATGCATATAACCGCCGCCGTGTATATCAACGACGCCGAATCGGGGCTTATTCAGGATATTGATGACTGGCTTCAAAAGCTGGCCCCCGACGGGGTTGACTATCGGCATCACCGAACCGGCGAGGATAACGGGCGACGCTCATCTGAAAAATCTGCTGATCGGCCACCAGGTTCTTATTCCGATTACCGACGGACGGCTGGATTTCGGCCCCTGGCAGCAGGTGTACTATGCCGAGTTTGACGAGCGGCGAAACAAGCGCGTAATAATAAAAATCATCGGTGAATAAAAAAGCCCGGCACCCGGCGGGGACTCGCTTTCTTTGGTGGATTATTCTTTCTTTAAATGCTGGTCGAGTGGATCGACCTGCTCGGGTTTTACCAAAGTCCCGCATATAAACGCCTTCTGGCAGAATATGGGATCGGCAGCAGCATGAGTCGCAAGGGTAACTGTTATGACAATGCTTGTGTAGAATCTTTCTTTGCCAGCCTGAAAAATGAGTTGGTGGCGTTTGAATGTTTCCGTAACAGTGAGGAGGCAAAACAAAAACTCTTTATTTGGATAGAGACATATTACAACCGGATTCGTAGACATTTTTCATTGGGATACATGAGTCCGCTTGAATTTGAAGAAAAATATGCTTAATAAACCGTCCACTAAAACAGGGGAAGATTAGTTTTGACTTGCTGGGGCTTCAGACCAAATTACAAATGTTGAATTGACCCTGCTTC
>DAOWOO010000246.1 GCA_030642025.1 Candidatus Zixiibacteriota bacterium
ATATTCAGTGCCGTGGCAATTTTATTACAGGTGCGGCACTGGGAATCGGGCTGAATATTGAAACCACGCCGATTATCACCGGCGATTGGTTCGTTCCCGAGGTGGCCGCCCTGAAGGATTTTGTCTCCAACCCGGTCAAATGCAAACAAGGAGAGATCTTTGGGCGTTTAATCAGGATTATTTATGAAAATTACCGCCGGTATCTGGCCGGAGATTACTCCGAATTGATAGGGTTTTACCGGGACCGCTCAATGCTAATCGGCCGGGATATTATAATCCGTTCCGATACGACCGAGAATCAGACAACTGAAATCACCAGGGGAAAGCTCTTGGGAATCGGCGATGATCTGGAACTCCATATTGAGGACAAATTCGAACCGGTTATATCCGGCCGCGCAATATTACAGAATTGGATTGACACTAATCAGGACTGATGTTATACTCATAACTTCGTATATGTGTGAAATGAATTCATTGTTTATAGCAGGTTTAAGTCCCGCCCCCATTTCGGTGACCGCCGAACATGGATATTGCACTGGAGGGTAGTTATATGGAATTTATGGGTCTTTTGTCCATCTGCATTGCGGCGTTTATTTCGGTCTTTATTCTACTGACTGTTCTGGCTCTGGCCATGCGGGTAACACTTATGATATTCCCTGAACGGATGGCGGATACCGATGCGGCGGTTATTGCCGCCATAACATCTGTGGCGGGACGGGTCTATCCCGGAACCTCGGTAACCAGGATTGAGGAGGAAAGATGATTTATACCAGTAAACCAAAAAATATCCGTGTGATGTTCACCCCATTTCGTGACGGGTTGCAGAGTTCGTTCGGCGGGAAAGTCCGTCTTAATGATTTTCTTCCGGCGATGAAACTGGCCGCCGAAAGCGGCATTCATCATTTTGAATTCGGCGGCGGGGCCCGTTACCAGGCGCCGTATTTCTATCTCGGTGAAGATCCCTTTGAGGATATGAAAAAGATCCGTGAGGCGGTAGGTCCCGAGGTTGACCTTCAGATTCTCACGCGATCGGTTTCCGGTGTTACCCTGACGACTCAGTCGATGGAAGGTTTGAATCTTCAGGCCAAGCTGATGAAAGAATACGGTACCACCTGGGATAGAAACTTCGATTATATGAATGACGTGGAAAACCTGGTCAGGACGGGTAAGCCGATCGTCGACGCCGGTATGCATCACCAGGTCTGTATCGCTTTGATGGGTTTGCCATTTAAATCGGACAAGGTCCACACGGCCGAATTCTATGTTAATATCGGTAAAAGGCTTCTCGAAAGTGGAATCCGAATTGACAGTATATGTATGAAAGATGCCAGCGGCACCACCGATCCCAAAACCTGTTATGAGACCGCGAAAGGACTCCGCGAAATAATGCCTCCGGAGATGCCGCTCTGGCAGCATACCCATGATACGGCCAGTATGGCGGTTGCCTGCTATATGGCCGGTATTGAGGGCGGCGTCAATGGTATAGATCTTTCGGTTCGGCCGATGGCCAGCGGCACAGTTCAGCCCGATGTGCGTTCAATGGCTCATGCCCTTAAGGGGACCGGATATTCTCTTGATATTGATACCTCCAAAATGGGCCCGATTGAAGACATGCTTAATGTCCTGATGAAGGATTATGCCTTTAATCCGACGACAACCACCGCCGATGCCCGCGTGGTCGGTTTCCCGATGCCGGGCGGTGCTATCGGACCGAATGTTCACATGATGTCCAAGGCGGGTATCCTTGATAAATATTCCGATGTTCTGTCCGAATTCCCGATAGTCGTGGAAGCCGGCGGCGCCTGGACAAGTGTTACTCCGGGTTCACAGCAGTACTGGCTGCAGGCGTTTAACAATGTTCTCTATGGCCGATGGAAAAAGATCGACGCCGGTTTCGGCCGCGCTGTTTTGGGTTATTTCGGCAAGACGCCGTTACCATCCGATCCGGATGTGGTTAAAATCGCTTCGGAACAGCTTGAGATGCCGCCGTTTGAAGGCGACCCGCTGGAAGCTGCTCCGAAGAATATCGAACCGGCCAAAAAAGCTCTTGAAGAGCGCAATCTGCCGGTTAATGAAAAAAACATATTTCTGGTCATGGCGGCTATGGTGCCGAGCAAGAAAATGGAGATCAATGAGGGGATTCGCCTTCTTACCGGCAAACCGAAAATTGATGTTCCGCTTAAGAAAAAAGATCAGCCAAAACCGGCGACACCTGCGGCGGCTCCCGCCGCGGTTTCTGCTCCGGCCATTACGGGACCGGTTACCACGCGCTGTTCGGTGCAGGAGGGTGCTCAAACCCGGGTGTTTACGGTAACTGTCGAACCGATTGGAGCCACCGGGGGGGGCGCTCCCGCAACTGCTGTGGTACCAGCCGCTCCCGCCGCAATACCTGCCGCGACCGGCGGCACACCGGTATTCTCGACGTTTGCCGGGACGGTTGAAGTGGTTGATATCCTGGTAAAACCGGGGGGTGCTGTTTCCTAGGGGCTGACAGTAGCCAAAGGTGAGGCAATGAAAGCCACCCATGATATCAAATCTCCGGCTGACGGCAAGGTTGCCACTATTGATGTTGAAATTGGGGATGAAATTGACTCAACCAAACCGATTCTGACCTTGTCCTAAAGGAGCGGCAATATGGAAAGTACTATAGAGCTATTGCAGCAATCCGGTTTTGCCAATCTTTGCTGGCAAAATCTGGTTATGTTTGTGGTAGCGGGAATTTTAATCTACCTGGCGATTGTCAAGAAGTACGAACCGCTTCTGTTAATACCTATTGGATTCGGGGCGATTCTGGCCAATCTGCCCCTGGCCGAAATGGGCGCGACCGATCACGGGATCATGTCCCTGATTTATGATAGCGGAATCAAAACCGAGCTTCTGCCGCCGATTATCTTTCTTGGGGTAGGCGCCCTGACCGATTTCCGACCGCTTCTGGGACGTCCGCTTACATTTCTTCTGGGAGCATCAGCCCAGTTGGGCATCTTTGTCGCCGCCCTGGGCGCGGCCTATCTCTTGGGATTCTCTCCCAGAGAAGCCGCCTCGATAGGGATCATTGGCGGGGCCGACGGTCCGACATCTATCTTTCTCTCCAGCCAACTGGCGCCTCATCTGCTGGGGCCGATTGCTGTGGCGGCATACAGCTATATGTCACTGGTGCCAATTATCCAGCCGCCGATTATGCGGATGCTGACATCTAAAAAAGAGCGCGCCATCGATATGCCGCAGGCCAGACAGGTTTCCAAAACGGCAGTTATTCTGTTTCCTATTGTTACCGGTGTTATTGCCTGTTTGGGAATACCGTGCAGCGCTCCGCTTATCGGAATGCTTATGTTCGGCAATCTCCTGCGCGAATGTGGTGTGACTCAGCGGCTGTATAAAACCGCCGGAGGAGCACTTATTGATATCGTAACCATGTTCCTCGGTTTGGTGATTGGGGCAACCATGAATGGGGCTACTTTTATCGAACTTCAGACGATGTATATTCTAATTCTGGGAGCGGTGGCCTTTTCATTCAGCACGGCCGGGGGAGTGATATTTGCCAAGATTATCAACCTGTTCCTGTCGTCAGACAAGAAGATTAACCCGTGTATCGGGGCGGCCGGTGTTTCGGCGGTTCCGATGGCGGCGCGAGTGGTGCAGAAATTTATTTCGGACGAAACCGATGGCCGGGTGAATCCCTTGATGCCGGCGATGGGTCCAAATGTGGCCGGGG
>DAOWOO010000301.1 GCA_030642025.1 Candidatus Zixiibacteriota bacterium
CCAAGAGAAACAAAGTACTTGCCCGGTTCCACCTCGACTATATCATAATAATCGCCGCCCATATCTTTGGCGGGAAAATTGAAACCGCAGATTTCGTAGGTTTCGGCGATGATATTTTCATCTGGCAAAAACCCCTTCTGAATGGATCGCGCCGTCTTCATTTCTTCTTCCATCGCGACCAGTTTTTTTTCTTTCTCAAACAAGCGGGCATTTTCTATCACCTTGGCGGTCTGAGTGGCTACTATTCCGGCAAAGCGTTTGTCAATATCAGTAAAGCCGGACTCATCGGATTTGTTAAATAGCGCCAGAACTCCGATCAGTCCCTTGCGTGAAAGCAGAGGAGCCGAGAGAATTGAGTTGACGCCTATCTGCCGGAAATCAAGCCCGGAAAAGCGGTTGTCATTCTGAGGATCGTTGCTCAATAAAATTGCCTTGTTCTTTATCATCCAGCCGGTAAGACTGACATTCAGACGAAATGGTATCTGTTTGGAGTCAGGGTCGATTTCTCTTACAAACGTCTTAAACTTGTCGGTCTCAACATCTCCCTCATCCATCAGAAATATGGCGCCCTGGGCAGCCTTTACCCGTCTGAGACAGTGATCGACAATAATCCTGGTAATCCGGGTCGACCGACATGGTAACATTTATGGCGTTGGCAATCTGATTTAACGCCGAAAGCTCATCGACGGCATGTTTGAGCTTGTGAAATTCTTTTTCAGAAATACTGGGCATTTCCAAAAAGCCCTTTGCTTTTCATTGTCAAGTATTGTTAAATTATTCCTATAATATGAACATAGGAACGGACAATCAATGTATAAATGATTAACCGGTCTAAAATTAAAGTCAAATTATGTTAGCCCCCGACTCCACATTCGGCAGTTATAAAATCGAATCCAGCCTTGGACAGGGCGCCATGGGCGCCGTTTATAAGGCTATTGATACCAGGCTTGATCGGGTCGTAGCGCTTAAGCTTATCAATGACGAACTGGCATCGTCGCCGGATTATCGCAATCGCCTGGCCGAAGAAGCCAAAACAGCCGCAAAAATAGATTCGCCCTATGTTGTCAAGGTATGGGAACATGCCGAGTTTGAGGGAACCCCGTTTATCTCGCTGGAATATATAGCCGGTAATGATCTGCGCACCACTCTGGCCGCCAACCTGAATGACAAAATCGAACTGGCGTTACAAATGGCCAGGGGCATTAAAGCCGCCCATGCCGCCGGCCTGGTTCACCGGGACTTGAAGCCGGAAAACATCAAACTTACCGAAAATAATGATATAAAAATACTCGATTTCGGCCTGGCCAAAACAGTCTCGGCCGACAGTATCGATGAAGAAGGTAATATCGAGGGGTCGCTCTATTATCTTTCTCCCGAGCAGCTTTCCGGCGATCCGCTGACTTTCAGCTCCGACCTTTTCAGCTACGGCATTATTCTCTATGAACTCTTCACCGATATCCGGCCGTTTGAGGGTGTCTATCCAGCCAGTATCGTATATTCCGTCTTACATGAAGAGCCGTCTCCGCCCAACGAAGAAAACGAGGAATTGCCGGAATGGATAAACAGCCTGATTCTGAAGCTTCTGGCCAAGAATCCTTCCGATAGATTTGCGGATATGGCCGCTGTTATTGAATTTATCAATAACAGTCTGGAAACCGGTGTGGCTAAAGGCGCCGAACTGGCCAGACCCCGACAGTCGTTAACTGCTGTTATTATAAAAAACCTGTCCGGTGACCCTAATTGGGACTATTTCTGCGAGGGGTTCACCGATGATGTTATAAACGAGCTCTCACGCCGAACCGACTTGATTATAACGGCGGAACCGTCAACATCGGTACCCCGTAATGTCCGCGAGATGTTCGAACACTGCCGGACGGATTTCGTCATGACCGGTTCGCTCATGAAACTGGCCGATAATATCAAACTGAATCTGAGTATTTACAGTGAAGGTGGCGACCGGCTGGTTTCCGCGGAGAAATACAGCGGTTCATCCGATGAACTGTTTGACATACTCTCACATGCGGCCCGGGATTCCTCAATTACGCTGGCCGAAGTTACCGGATTTTCATTGATCGAAGTCGATAGTTATCTCAAAACCGATGTTTCGGCCTATGATTATTATCTAAAAGGCAAAAGCTATTATCAGACGCTTCGTCCGAAGGATTTGGAATTCGCGGCTGACATGTACCAGAAGGCAATTCATATTGATCCCGAATTGGCTTTAGCCCATGCTGGATTGGCTGATGTTTATGCATATCAGTATCATGCATATTTTGATCGTAGCCCGTCCAAGATTGCCGGGGCTATTTCAACAGCGGAGAAAGCATTAGTAATTGATCCCCGGCTCCCCGAGGGACACCGTTCTCTTGGCCGGTGCTACATGTTTACCGAGAATTATGACAAAGCCGAAAAAGAGTTTCTAACAGCCATTGAGTACAATCCCAAATACGCTATCGGTTTTCGAACCCTGGCCTGGCTTAAGGAAATGCAGGGCGACCATGACAAGGCAACTGAGTGGGCCAAAAAAGCTCTTCAGCATGCGCCAACCGACCTGGAAACGCTTTTACTTTTAAGCCTGATAAACATGGATCAGCGCAAATACACACTGGCCATGGCAACTCTCCAGCGTGCTATCGAGCTCGGCCCTGATTATGGACGAGCCTACTACAATCTCGGAACGGTTTATTTGAAACTCGGTGTGACGGATATGGCACTCGAGAATTTCAACCTGTCAATAGAATACTATGTCGATCCTAACTGCTTCATATCTTCCGGTTATGTCTATATGATAACCGGACAACATGAAGAGGCCATAAAGTGCTATAACGACTCGGTGAAAAATGAATGCCTGGAATTCATAGCACATTATTACCGAGGTTATCTGGAAAAATCACGAGGCAATGTTGAAGCATCTATTAAGGCATTCGATGATTCATTAAGCGCCGGTAAAGAATATGAGCGGCATGATCCGGGGAATGTCTATGTCCTGGTTTATCGTGCTATGGCTTTCGGCGGCCAGGATAAAAAAGACGAAGCCCGGAAAATGCTCGATGATCTGGATAGAAGCCCCGATTCCGATGGTGAACTCCTGTATAATATTGCCAGGGGTTTTGCCTTAATCGGTGATAGCTTACGTACTAAAGAAGTCCTCGATAGAGCTATCCAATCCCATGCCGGCCCGACCGAAAAAGAAATCAACCTCGACCCGCA
>DAOWOO010000469.1 GCA_030642025.1 Candidatus Zixiibacteriota bacterium
GGCCATGCTTTGTGGCAATGTTGGAATCGCAAGCGGAGGCGTCAACCCCTTAAGGGGACAAAACAATGTCCAGGGGGCTTGCGATATGGGGGGACTTCCAAACGTTATGACCGGTTATCAGCCGGTAAACGACGCAAAAACAATCGAAAAGTTTTCAAAGGCTTGGGGAAGAAAGCTTTCATCACGGCCCGGGATGACCATTACTGATATGATTCCGGCCATGCTGGACGACAGGCTCAAGGCGTTGTATGTAATCGGAGAAAATCCAAAACTGAGTGATCCGGACTGGAACCATCTGAATTATGCCTTGAAAAAACTCGACTTTTTAGTGGTTCAGGAACTCTTTTTATCAGAAACCGCCCAGGTAGCGGATGTGGTCTTTTCAGCCGCTTCATCAGCAGAAAAAGATGGTACGTTTACCAATACGGAACGCCGTTGTATGAAAATCAATAAAGCCATTGAACCGATCGGAAACACCTTGCCGGACTGGCAGATTATATGCCGACTTTCCACGGCCATGGGCTACGAAATGAACTATGAAAACCCGGAAGAAATATTTGATGAGATGACGGCCTTGACACCTAAGAGTTATGCCGGCATGACTTATGAGCGATTAGGAATTGACGGGCTGCAATGGCCCTGTCCCGACTTCGACCATCCGGGGACCCCATACCTTCATAAAGAGAATTTTGCACGCAACAAGGGAAAATTTCATGGCATCGAATATAAAGATCCGGCAGAACTCCCGGATAAAGAATATCCGTATTTCCTGACCACCGGCCGCATGTTCGCCCATTTCCATACCGGAACAATGACGCGGATATCCCCGCATCTTGACATAGAACAGACGACCGGTTATGTGGAAATTAACCCGGAAGATGCAGCCAGAGTTGACGTTTGCGATAATGACATCCTTGTTCTTTCCTCGCGGCGGGGTGAGATGGAAGTGCCGGCAAAAATAACCCGGGCAGTGCCTCCAGGCACATTGTTTTTGCCCATTCATTTCGGCGAGAATCCACCCAATGTGTTGACCGATTCCAACGCTGTTGACCCATTGGCAAAGATTCCTGAATTTAAAGTATCAACGGTGCAAATAAAACGTCTCCACGTTGCTGCGGATGGGTAGAATATTGTAAACTACTTTTTAGTCATCATGAAGGATGTCCGAATTTCCTACTTTTTCCCGACAATGGTTTCGCAAATACTATATCCTCCATTCCGTAAAAATTTTTTTTCAAAAAGCTTGAAATAGCACCAATGCATTTCATGCCATGGAGGAAACAGGGGGCATACTGGAAGTAGGACTGACCGATATTGAATTACGGTCCGAAGATTTTACTGATCAAAACGATTATCATTTGCGCCGGATTCAGTGAAAAGATGTCCAGGGAAACGGCCGATGCATTGGGTATAAAAGGTTTTCCAATGAAACCGATTCCGATGAGAGAACTTGCCGGAATGATCCGCAGTATACTGGATAGGGTGGATAAAAACGATTAAACAGGAGCCAATTTCAAA
>DAOWOO010000373.1 GCA_030642025.1 Candidatus Zixiibacteriota bacterium
CAGCTTCAGGATAGCCGATTTTTAGAAAATCAATCAGGATTTTCCGTGACCGGGCGGCCAGTTTGTCGGATCGGGCCTGAAGATCGACCATGAGATTGCCGTACGTTTTTCCGATTAGAATCGCCGCTGTGGTGGTAATCATATTCAGGGTCATTTTCTGAGCCGTGGCCGATTTCATCCGGGTCGAGCCGGTGACAGCCTCCGGGCCGACCGGCAGTCTGATTAATACATCAGGCTTGATCTCGACGATATCGGCGTTATTGCAAACAATAAATGCAGTCTTACAGCTGGTTTTGAGACCGCGTTTTAATCCGGCGATCGTGTACGGCGTGCGAACCGAAGCCGCGATGCCGATTAAGAAATCCCGGCGGCTCAGCCCGATTCGGCGCAGGTCATCATTCGCCCAGTCGGTTTGATCTTCGGCCCCTTCTTTGGACAGAATCAATGTCTCATAACCGCCGGAGATCAGCCCCATAATTCGGTCAGGATCAATCCCGAAGGTTGGTGGGCACTCGGCGGCATCGAGAACGCCCAGCCGTCCGGATGTGCCGGCGCCGATATAGATAATCCTGCCGTTGTTTTTCCATGTATCAGCGGCTATTTCAGCGGCTCTGGCTATTTCCGGTAAGGCCTTTTCTACGATGTCGGCGATCTTTTTGTCCTCGCGGTTGATTTTCCGGCAAATCTCAAGCGGGGAGAGGGTATCGATATCAACCGTATCCGGGTTGACCTGTTCGGTTGAAAGTGACGAGAGAATCTCGACAAGTTTTTTATCGGCTTCTGAATTCATGGATGGAAATGTATGAAATGGCCTGCGGCAAATAAAGATAATTTATTAGAGACCCTCGACCACGTGGATAGAATCGCGGCGGCTAACCACCAGTGTACCGAATTTGCCGGAAAGATTAAGATGGCCGATCGTATCGGTAAAACCGGCCGGAAGAGCGGTGGGCAGGTTATCATCAAAGGCCGGCCAGCCGGTGAATGAGTACACATGTACATTGTACCATCCGGTGTCAAGATCAGCATACAACCTGAAGGCGTCAGGGGGAATATTAGCCTGTGGAACGCCACCTGGAGAAAAGAATGAATACCCGGCCGCAATATACGATGAATCTCTTAGAATAACTCCCACGATATACCCGTCATTGCCCGGCGATAGCGACCAGTCGATTTGAACCGAACCACCGGCCGGATTAACCCGGTCTTCCGGCAGGGCGACGCCGGTTATCGACAGATCGGTGGGAATTATGAATCGTACCGAATCGCGGAAATCTCCGTCATCAATATACAGATAGTAATTTTCGGATGGAAGAGCGGCGGCGCTGTTATGGGCTATGTAATAATTATCCATAAAGTCCAGGGTGTCGCCATCAAGCGTTATATCAGCCGTTTCCACGATAGTATCATTTCTTTTAAGAACCAGAGACGTAAAGATCGAGTCTAAATCCAGATTTTTTGCCAGGGCGCCTTCAATATAATAAGGCTCGACCTGCTCTGGCAGGGTGATATGAGTATCGCATCCCCATAGGATAAATGTTGCTATAAGCAGAATTACAGCCATGAAAATTATTAAATTCCTCATTATTCTATTTGTCGGTATTTTTCCTGTAAATCTAAACAATGAAATTTTATATCTAACCATTTTCAGCACAACAAGCCCGGTATCTGCTGCTGTCCCGGCTATATTGAGAATCAGGGTTGTGTAAGCTGGCTAGGGCCGTTTTTTTCATTGCCGAAAAAAGACGGCTTTCCGGTTGCCAAAACTGGACTAATATTGTAGGTTATTATTTATGCTGGCTTAGCCGAGCGGATTTTAGTACATTTAATTAAAGTGGATATTGGTTACTTAATTGTTTATGCCGGCAGACAGGAAAAACTGGAAGAGTGTGAAATCGGGGATTTGCAGGAACAAGGCCGGGTGAGAATATGTTTTATAGTCTGAATGAGATATATGCGCGGTCCGATTCCGGTTTCCCGATGCAAGTTGGTAAAGGATAATCGGTATTGGGCGAAGATAGCAAAAAGAGGCAATTCGAAAAGGAGGCGTTAGTCCATGTGGACTCGTTGCACCGCACCGCCTTGCGTATGACGCATAATGAAAATGATGCGGACGATCTGGTGCAGGAGACCCTCATGAAAGCATATCGTTTCTGGGACAAATTTGAGGAAGGTTCCAATTGCCGGGCATGGCTGTTTAAGATTATGACCAATATTTTCATAAACAGCTATCGCGCCAAATCACGGGTGCCGCAGGTGGTCGAATTCCAGGATGTCGATGATGATTTTCTGTTCGGCCAACTTTCGGCACTGGGGCCGTCAGATGATCCCGAAAAACACTTTTTCGCCAAGGTTTTTGATGACGATGTAAAGAAAGCTGTCGAAAGCCTGCCCGATGATTTCCGATTGGTGGTGGTCCTGTCATTTCTTGAAGGATTTAGCTACCAGGAGATTGCCGACATCGCCGATCTGCAGATCGGAACGGTCAAGTCGCGACTTCACCGGGGGCGCAAGCTTTTGCAAAAAGCGTTATGGGATTACGCAGTCAAGAATGGATTTATTAGGGAAGCAGCTAAATGACTTGCGAGG
>DAOWOO010000216.1 GCA_030642025.1 Candidatus Zixiibacteriota bacterium
ATATCAATTGGCTGGTATATAATGAATTATAGAAACTGCCAGTTCACACATACGGCTTTGCCTTCTGCAAGAACTGGCAGTACACTATTGGAAATCCAACTTGTGGGACAACCTCGGGACGTCTGCCAGACACGGCAATGAGTATTACTAATTTTCAAAACCGCATCAGATCATCCTTGCTGAATGTCCAGGTAGGAGTCTCAAGCCTTTCGCCAAAATCAAGTTCGTACCAGGGATCGAGCTTGGAATCGTTTGGATTGCGGAGTATATGAAAATCCTGCGCGGGATAATACCCCTGCGCCAATAGAAATATCTTTTTGCCTGTCGAGTCGTCAACAGCCATATCAACCACAAGCGCCGCGTGACCCGGGAATCCACCCTGAATAAAAACATCGCCTATGCGCATATCCTCAATCCTCGCGACCTTCTTCAGCTCTTTCTTGAGCGAATAGGTCCCGGCATACATGTAAACAATCCTGAGATATTTCTGAAAACAGGCGTAGGATGAATCCGGTTCGGCCGCCAGATGCCAACTGACTTTATTGCCGTCTACTTTGGGACGATATCCCTCAATCCACTTTGAAAATCGCGCAGTATCCCCGGAGGTGAAATTGAAATGCACCTCTTTGGATTTTCCGATGGAGTACATGTATTCAGATCGCAGTCTGATAACCGCGTCGGCGCATTGCTGAAGATCGGCTTCACCGATATCGATATCCAGCACCGCGTAATGCCCGTTTTGAAATGCTTTTGGTTCGCCGTTATAAAGACAAACATCAGGCCTGCCTTTTTTCAAAGGGAGACGCCTCAGCCAATATGCAAAACTGCTGTCTGAATTTCGTACCCGCTCATATTCATCCGGTACACTAACACGGTTACGCAAACATTGCGCGCTGTCATATCTCTCCAGCCAGAGATAGGATTGCGCGAAAACCGGGACTGCAAAGAAGATATTTAGAATAACAAGAAACACTATTTTTTTAAACATGCCCGCCTCCCCTGAGTATTTATAATATTGAACCAGCGAGCCTGCCCCGCGCCTCAAAAAAATATTAATAGCCATCTGTTCCAATATGTAAACTATTTCCTAATCTACAATTAAATAAAATATTTAAAGTCTTGCTATATATCTGTATGTTGGGATTTCACCTCCGTAGATTTCTCCGAATTCATTTGCAGTCGGCTGGGAAATATTATATATTGAGAAATGTTTCACGAGCTGTCCGTGGCATTTCGGGCAAGCAAAAATTGATAAAAATAATCGTATTTTATCTCTAAAACCATAGGACGCATGGAGGTATGGATGGAATATCCTGAAGCTTATATTGTTTCCGGTTGTCGTACGGCGGTTGGTCTGTTACACAGTCATCTCTCGGCATTTACCGCGCCCCAGTTGGGAGCGCTCGCGATCAAGGAGGCTGTCAAACGGGCCAATATTGATGCGGCCACAATCGACGAAGTTTTAATGGGACAGGTTGTGCAGGGAGGCTGCGGCCAGGCGCCGGCTCGTCAGGCCATGATTCACGCCGGTATACCTCCGGAGGTCCCGGCCATGACCATCAATAAGGTCTGCGGATCCGGTCTTAAGGCTGTCATGATGGCCGCTTCCCAGATCAAGGCGGGTGACGGCCATTGTTTCGTCTGCGGCGGTATGGAAAGTATGTCCAACACTCCCATGGTTTTGGGAGCGCAGGCAAAACGCGGTTTCAAATTCGGCCATCAGAAATTGATCGACATCATGATCACCGATGGTCTCTGGGATTCGTTTAGTAATTTCCACATGGGTAACGCCGCCGAGTATACCGCCGACAAAGCCGGTATCACCCGTGAGATGCCGGATGATTTTGCCTATAACTCGCATCAGAAAGCTCTTAAAGCTCAGGCCGACGGCAAATTCGACGAGGAAATTTTCCCGGTTGAAATCCCGCAGAGAAAAGGCGATCCGGTCATCTTCAACAAGGATGAGGGTCCCCGTAACACACCGCTGGAAAAATTCGCCAGGCTCAGACCGGCGTTTGTAAAGGACGGTTCGGTTACCGCCGGTAACTCGCCGGGGTTGAATGACGGCGCGTCGGCATGTGTGGTTGTCTCCAAAGAATATGCCGACAAGCACGGCCTAAAACCGATGGCAAAAATTATCGCCTACACATCGGCAAGCGCGGCTCCTTTGGACCTTTTCTTTACGCCCATCTATGCCGTGCAAAAGCTGATGAAAATGATGAATGTGGATATAAATCATTTCGACCTGATCGAGGCCAACGAGGCCTTCAGCGCTCAGGCTCTGGCCGATGGCAAAGGGCTTGGCTGGGATTGGGATCGTGTCAATGTTCATGGCGGCGCGGTTGCGCTCGGCCATCCAATCGGCGCATCCGGCGCACGGGTACTGGTAACGCTTATGTATGCCTTGAAAGACCGCGGTTTGAAGAACGGTCTGGCGACTCTCTGTCTCGGCGGAGGTTCCGCTGTGGCAATGTCAATCGAAATGATGTAGTTCGTTTATACCTTCGAAGGGGAGGAAATTTTGGAAATAAAAAATGTAGTGGTAATTGGCGGCGGAACTATGGGCAACGGGATTGTCCATGTGTTCTCCCAGAATGATTATAAAGTCACACTGATCGATGTCAAACAGGAATTCATCGACCGGGCGCTGGCGGCTATAGGCAAAAATATGGACCGCCAGGTTAAAAAGGAAATCATAACCCAGGATCAGAAGAGTGCGGCACTGGCCAATATCACGACCTCGACCAATACCGATGACGCCGCCGGCGCGGACCTGGTAATCGAAGCGATCTTCGAAAATCTCGAGGTCAAACTTGACCTGTTCAAAAAGCTGGATGAGATCACCAAACCGGATGTGATTCTGGCTTCCAATACATCATCATTGCCGATCACCAAACTTGCCAGCGCCACCAAACGTCCGGATAAAGTTATCGGCATGCATTTCATGAATCCTGTTCCCTTGATGAAACTGGTGGAAATCATTAGCGGTCTGGCAACGGACGACGAGACCATCCGGACAACCCAGGAACTGGCGGTGAAAATGGGAAAAACGCCGGTGCCGGCCAACGATTCCCCGGGGTTTGTGGCCAACCGTATCCTGCTGCCCATGATAAACGAGGCGGTATATGTGCTCTATGAGGGAGTGGGCAAAGCCAAGGATATTGATGAGATCATGAAGTTGGGTATGAATCATCCCATGGGGCCTCTTGCTCTGGCTGATTTGATTGGGCTGGATACCTGCTTGGCGATTCTGGAGGTTCTTCACAAAGGGTTGGGTGACAGCAAATATCGGGCATGCCCCCTGTTGCGAAAATACGTGGACGCAGGGTGGCTGGGCCGAAAAACGGGCCGCGGATTCTATGCCTATTGAGATGTGGACCGGGTTACGTTCATGGCGACTGCACTTGAATGAAGAAAAGGTAAAGGGTCGGTTTGCAAAGAACATTTGTCTTCGATATGATACCGGAAGATGGGGGTCAGGCTCAATTGCCGGTCGGAAAGTCACGGGGATGACGTACCCGGTCGAATTTTCAAAATTTCTGGAGGTGAATTATGGCCAAAATCTTGATTGTGGACGATGAGGAGCATATTCGCTATCTGTACTCGGAAGAGTTGAGTGATGCCGGCTACGAAGTGATTACAGCGGAGAACGGGTACATGTTACTGGAAAAGATCGAGGAAGAAAAACCGGATCTGGTAGTTTTGGACATCAAAATGGTGGATTACAACGGTCTCGATCTTTTGCAGGATATCCGGAATAAATTCTATGATATGCCGGTTGTTTTATGTACCGCCTATGACACTTTCAAGGAGAACATGAAATCCATTGCCGCCGATTTTTATGTTATCAAATCGTTTGATCTGTCCGAGCTGAAAAACAAGATCGCCATGGCGCTTGAGGCTTCAAAGGCTTAAGGGAACTGGAAGAAAATAATATACGTATATCGTGCAGCACTTTTGTTCGTCTTCAAGGCGTGATGGCAGGTGCATAGTGAGCTATGTGCCTGTTATCACAACGTA
>DAOWOO010000317.1 GCA_030642025.1 Candidatus Zixiibacteriota bacterium
GAAAGCAAAGATGGCCGAGGTCGCCGCCAAAGTACCGCTGGAGTATGTTCTTCTCGAAACCGATAGTCCCTATCTTACTCCGGTTCCTTATCGCGGAAAAACCAACCAGCCGGCTTATGTTAAATATGTATGCGAAAAAATTGCCGAACTTCGGGGTATGGCATTTTCCGAGGTTGAAAAAATCACTGACCGCACCGCTCAAAAACTATACCGGCTGGTGGAAATCTTCGGGGGATAAAAGTGTCGCTACCGCGGCCCAAAAAACGATTTTCTCAAAACTTTCTCATCGATAAAAGTATCGCCGAGAAGATTGTCGGCCTCCTGAATATACAAAAAAGGGATATTGTCTTTGAAATAGGACCGGGACGAGGAATACTTACCGGTATCATTGCCCGAACCGGCGCCGAGCTTTATGCCTTCGAAATCGACCGCACCCTGATTGATAATCTCAAAAAGAAATTTATCGGATGTGACAATGTCACCATTGTCAATCAGGACTTTTTAAGGGTGATGCCATCGGATTATACCGATGGCCGCTTCAAGCTGATTGGAAATATCCCGTATGATATTACTTCGCCGCTTCTCGACTGGATTATTCAGTACAAGGACCGGTTAGACCGGGCTGTCATTACCGCCCAGAAAGAGCTGGCCGACCGGATTTCATCCGGCCCCGGGTCCAAAAACTGGGCGGCGGTTTCCATATTCACCCAGGTTGCCTTCAGGGTACATACAAGCCTGACAATCAATCCTGAGGCCTTTTATCCCAGACCGAAAATTAAATCGGCTACTATGGTGTTCGAGCCGATTGACGAATATAAAATCCCCGATCTGGAGGTCTTTCGGCGCATCGTTAAGGCGGCCTTTGGGCAGAGGCGGAAACGGCTGGTCAACAACCTGGCCAATCTTCCCGGATTTGATAAAGAGAGAATTGAGAAGATCATTGGCTCACTGGAATGGGACAAAAATATCCGGGCCGAGCAGATATCAATTGATGATTTTATCCGTCTTTCGAAGATAATCGCCTCGGCAAATATCTCTTGAACCGGAATATATAAATCCGTAGATTTCGTAAAAATCCAGGGAGGAATTATGTCAATTCTATCTGTAAAAGTAGACCAGGTTGGTGCGCTTCGGGCGATCCGCCGCCGTAAACAGCCCGACCCGGCCCAGGCGGCCGTTTTAATTGAGCTGGCCGGAGCCGATGGTATCACCTGTCATCTGTTTGAGGACCGGAGGTATATAAGAGACAGGGATATCTATATCCTTAAGGAAATGGTGAAAACCAAATTGTCACTGCAGATTGCCCCAATCGATGAGCTTTTACATCTGGCTGTCGAGGTTAAACCGTATATGGTCACCCTTATGCCGTTTATTGCCGAGGATGTTTCGCTAACGTCCGGGATTGATATGCAGGATAATGTTCGTTATGCCGAGGCTGTGGTCACTCTTCAGGAAGCCGGAATAGCGGTCGGGTATTTTATTGATCCTGAGACCGATGCTGTCAAGGATGCCGCCCGGGCCAAAGTTGATGCCGTTGAGTTGAACGCTCATGCTTATGTCAATGCCGAGACAATCGAATCCGCCGAATCCGAACTGGAACGGCTTGACCAGGCGGCGCAGTTGGCAGCCAAGCTCGGAATCCTGCCCAATTGCGGCAACGGCCTCAATTACAAGAATATCCGCCCTCTGGCTGATCTTGACATAATAGAGGAATTCACGGTCGGTCATGCAATTATCGGCCGGGCCGTGATGGTCGGGCTTGACCGCGCTGTTGGCGAGATGGTTGATATTGTCCACCGTCTCCCGCAGACTGAATAGAAAACCAGCCCCCGGCTGATGGATATATGACAGACAATTACAAGACAATTCAATTCACCGTTCCTGACGATGTCAACAATATCAGGCTGGATAAGTATGTCGGTCGAGATGACAATCTTAAAATCAGCCGAAGCCGAATTCAGAAACTGATAGAAGCCGGACTGGTAGCGGTCGATGAAAAACCGGCTTCGCATAATCATGTTATTGCCGGGGGGGAGAAAATTACAATCAGAATCCCGCCGCCTTCAAAGAGCGATGTTTCTCCGGAGGATATTCCGCTTGATATTATCTATGAAGATGACAGCCTGCTGGTGGTTAATAAACCGGCCGGGATGGTCACTCATCCGGCGGCCGGAAACTACAGCGGGACCATGGTTAATGCCTTGCTGCATTATTCGCGCAATCTCTCTCAAGTGCAGGGGGGAGACCGTCCCGGAATAGTGCACCGTCTTGACAAAAACACCAGTGGTCTTATAATAGTCGCCAAAAGTGATCATGTCCATCTGGCGCTTCAAAATCAATTGCGTGAGCGAAACATCAAAAGGACCTATACGGCTCTTATTTGCGGTCATATCAAACAGGATACCGGAACAATTGAACTGCCGGTCGGCCGGTCAATCAAAGACCGTAAAAAAATGACGGTGACGAATCTCAAGGCACGCCATGCGATTACCGAATACCGCCTGGTGGACCGGTTTCGGCTCTATGATTTGCTGGAGGTGAACCTCAAGACCGGGCGGACGCATCAGATTCGGGTTCATTTTTCGCATCTGGGGCATCCGGTTTTCGGCGATCCCGATTACGGCGGAAGAGTCAAATGGCACCGCGGGATTTTCACAGCCGATCGTCTTACCGCCCGAAAAGCCCTGAAAATAATGGAACGGCAGGCTCTACACGCCTGCCGCCTGGAGTTTTCTCATCCCGAAGGCGGTGAAAAAATCAGCCTGGAAGCTCCCCTTCCGGATGATTACCGAAATCTTCTGGATTACCTTGAAATCGAAGGGCGGTAACGGTCCCTGCTATTGCCTTGACTTTGAATACGATGGTCGTTAGCTTGGTTTCTTTATAAACAGAAAAATGCCGGGTGTAATATGCAGGTTGTAAATGAGCAAAGATAAACTTGACTATGCCGCCGCCGGAGTCGATATCGCCGCCGGTGATCGGGCGGTTGAGAAGATAAAAGAGCTGGCCAGGTCGACATTCAATGACTCGGTACTGACCGGAATCGGGC
>DAOWOO010000367.1 GCA_030642025.1 Candidatus Zixiibacteriota bacterium
AATATCATAAATGCCACCCCGCTGTATACACCCAGCATAAACTGATTGCGCCAGAAAGGCGGTTTTCGCTTCCTTTTAGGCATCAGCGGTGCATGGCAGTGTTTGCATACCAGTGCGCCGGGTGCAATCTCCTCTCGGCAATACGGACAGAATTTGATACCTGTCGTTGTTCCCATACTGAGAGTATTGGACATTATGACCTTTTAAGGCAATAAAAAAATGAGCCGCTGAATACGGCTCATTTGAGATCAGCACTGGTTTTCAGTATTCAAACCTGATGTTCAAACTGCTTCACCGGATATTCCACCCGGGCAAACCACCCCAGTTCGATTTCATCGAAGAGAGCATCGCGCTTGTGGCAATCGCGGTAAAATTCCCGGTCGCCATCGGAGAGATTCTCTCCCTGAATCATTTTGTCGGCCATTTCGGACAGTCGTTTGAAATCGGAATAATGCTCCGAAAGCCGGAGTTCGGCGTAGTCTCGGGCCGACCAGGTGGATATCAGGAACTGCCAGTCCGAGGCAACCAGAAGCATCAATTCACGGGCCGCCTGTTTTAAAATATCAACCAGCTCGCTATCAATTGAATCCCGGTTGGCTTCATAGTACTGTGCCAGTTCACACATCTTCTTTTCGGCCATGTAGATATATTTCCAGGTCCATTCGGTTTCTTTATTGAGCCATATATAATGATGGCCACCCTCGCCCCAGCTTCCCTCCGGGAGGGAGATAACCTCGGACGGTGACACCCGATGCAGGTGATCGCTTAAAAAGGTCAGGTCAATATCCGGGTCATCGTGTACTTTCTTTATCACTTCGCGAAGGAATACCGGCCCTTCAAACCACCAGTGACCGAAAAGCTCCGCATCAAACGGCGCCGTAAGAATTCCCGGCCGGTTATTATCCTTGTAATACCGGAGAAGTGCATCCTTGACTTTCGTCTTGAAATGCTCTGAGTTTTCGGGAATACGCGACATGGCCGTTTTATGGTGATACTCAACCTTGTCGGCCAGGTCGGATTTCGCCGATGTTACCGCCCAGTAGCGATTGCCGCCGGGGAAACGTTTTTTATGAAAGTCGAGATAGTTGCCGTCACCCGGATAACCGTGCTCGCCCGACCAGACCAGAAGCCCGGTTTCAGGGTCGCGGGCAAAAACGGCGGTCGGCTTTTTACCCTCGGCGGTTGACGATACCAAATACACCTCCCGCGGTGTCCTGTCCTTATCCTCGGCGCGCGGTTTGTATTCTTTTTCGAACTGCCCCCAGAGGCGTCTTAATGCCTCGAAACGGTCCAGATAGACACCGATTGACTTGCCGCCCTTTAACAAATGACTATCGATAATGAAATAATCGATACCGTTTTCGGAAAGGAATTCATCGACACCCTTACGGTCGTATGATTCCTGCTTGCCGTCAATAGGAACCGGGGGAACCCAGGCGTAATGCGGCCGATAGGCGCACTCGGGAAGCCAGATCCCTTTCGGCTTACGGCCAAAATGCTTTTCATAATTTTTCACAGCCGCCTTTACCTGTGCCTGTACCGTCTCATCGCGGGACAGAAGAGGGAGATAACCGTGCGTGGCGCCGCAGGTCATTATCTCAAGATATCCTTCATCCTGGAGTTTTTTCATCTCTCCGATAATGTCCTGATTGACGGCGTTAAAATCATCAAGAGTCTTGCCGTAAAATTTTAACCACATCTCGGCATTGGCCAACATATTGGGCTGGTTGTACTTGATGAACTCAGCGATATCCTTCTGAGCGGCCTCTATCTTCTGTTTCAGGTATGAGACAAACTCTTCCTTGAACGACGGGTCGGCCAACTGCTCGCATAAAACCGGGGAAACATCAATGGTCAGCCGGGGTTCGTACCCGTCGCCGATCATTTCCCTCATTATCCCGATAAGCGGGATATAGGTTTCGGCAGCCGCTTCGGAAAGCCAGTCCATTCCGTGGGGCCAGCGTCCATGCGCCAAAACATACGGCAGGTGGTTATGTAAGACGAAGGCGAAAAATCCTTTAGCCATCTTTCTTTTCCTCTTCAATGCCCGGTGATTCAAAACCGATGGCGCCTTTCTGCATCGCATCCGGGCCGCCGTGAATCTTTATTTCGCCGAACTGGTCTTCATACTTTTTCAGGTTTTGCTCCAGCGTTTTGCGAAGCATTTTGGCATGTGCCGGCGTCATGACAATCCGGGCCTGCACCCTTGTTTTGGGCGAACCGGGCATGATCCGGGCGAAATCGATAATAAACTCGGTCGGCGAATGGGCAATCATGGCCAGGTTGGCATAAAGCCCCTCGGCTTCCTTTTCACCGATTTCGATATTGAGTCGCGGTTTCGTATTCATAACATCCTCTCTATTATCTTGTAAAACGAAACGTCCTTCCTTATATTGGCACAAATTCAAATCACTTGAGTGAGAGTATACATTTTATGCCAATAAAAGCCAACAGAATTCACAAGATAACATCAAATATGGGAAAAGCCAAGGTTTTAATACTTGGCGATATAATGCTCGATGAATATTTATACGGCGTTGTAAGCTGCATTTCTCCCGAAGCGCCGGTTCCCATAGTGGAAATCCATCGGGATCAGATCAGGCTCGGGGGGGCGGCCAATGTCGCCAATAAT